>NZ_DBPRYF010000045.1:0-4587 GCF_059755235.1 Sulfurisphaera sp. | reverse complement strand
ACTGTAGGACAGTTCCCTGACGCCTTACTTTACGATCCCCAAAACGGTTACATTTACGTAGCTGGTATAGTCTCAAATTCTGTTTCAGCCATCAACCCCTCCACAACCACCTCATAAACCAATCTGACTGTACCGACGATTCCGGTAGCATAACTTTACGATCCCCACGACTCATAAATTAACGTTGCCAATTATCAATCTGGAAAAATTTCAATCATCAACCCCTCCACAAACACAATAATAGGCAATATTAAAATCTACAATTCCACAACAATAATAACTAAAATGAATGCTTTCTCAGAATCATTACTTTACGATCCCCAAAACGGTTACATTTACGTAGCTGATATAGTCTCAAATTCTGTGGTAGCTTTCAACCCCTCCACAAACACAATAATAGGCAATATTACTGTAGGACAGATTCCAGTAGCATTACTTTACAACCCCCAAAACGGCTACATCTACGTAGCTAATTCTCAATCAGGCACTATAAGCATAATTTCTACTTCGGGAGTACCGCCTACAAGCACATCCACAACTTCACCGCCTATAACTACAACGACAAGTACTACGGCTGTCACAACAACACCGACCGCAACACCCTCTACTACTTTTTCTCAAAAGTCAACTACAGCATCTTCAGTTACAACAACGTCTGCAAGTATATCATCCATAGAAGTTTATGCCATAATAGGCGTAATAATAGTGATAATAGTAATTGCAGTAGTTTTACTTAGAAAAAGATAATATCTTTATTTATTTTTATTTTTTATCGATCTCTATCTAAAATATTTTATATAATAACACTAAATCAAGAAAGTTGTTAAATGAAAAATTAACTGAGACATAAAATTTTTGTAAATATGAACTAACTAATCTCTTAGGACTACACTCTCGAGCGGTAAAAGGGACTTTATGTTAAAGTGATTAAATATTTATCTATTTGCTATTTTCACTAGAAGTACAAGTTCACAGAGAAAATTCGATTAGGTAGATGTGTATTCTCGATTCTGTTTGGAAATTTGATCAAAAGCCCTTAAGAAATGAAAGAAGGGAAAGTAAAAGGCAAAAATTCTTTGATACTTAATGCTAAACATTTCTCTATTCGTTTTAAATCACGCTTTTATCTTTGTTTGTTAACTAACAATCATGACACCAGAAGAAGCATATTCAATTCGCCTCATTTCAGAGGTTAAACTAAGTGAGCCCGGTTTACTACATGTTGAAACATGGATTGAAAATGAAAAATACAAATCTGCAATATTCTTGGACAAACAAAGGATAACCTTTGGCGGTAACGAATCCCAGCCGACTTTTCACGACAGTTATCTCTATTACGTGAAAAGTAGTAAAAAGGAAGCGAGCCTAATTAGGCAAAAGCCTTATGGTGAATCTGAAAACGTCGTATCTTTAGCAAAAATTCAAAAATACACTTTTCATAAACAAGGCATCTTAATAATAGGAGAAGAGAAAATTCATCCTAGTTCTGTTTTCTCAGTAAATAAATTGAAATATAGATTTGATGGAAGAGGACTTTTAAGAACTAGGCAATCTCTTTTCTTTTTCTCAGATACTTTAAAGAAGATAGTGAGTGGAGATTTCGATGTGACAGACGTAGCTACTAACGGAAATAGAGTTGTAATATCAGCAACCAAAGAGCAAGACGACTACGGTCTTAGTGACATTTACGAGGTCGATATAAATAGTGGAGAGTTGAAGAGGATAACCAAGGGAGAAGGAAACGTAACTTCTATCAGTATGGATGAACAAGGAAGGATAGCATATTTAGGCCATAGAAAAGGGAAAACTCCATGGGCTGTGAGAGAGATTATTTTCCCTGAAGAGGATAAATCGTATCTGTGTGGAAAGACTTGCGGTAACACTGTCCTTTCAGACCTATTTGATAACGTGAAGGAAAAGATAATTTTCAAAGAAGGTAAAGTAATGACTTTAGGTCAAATTGGTGGAGAGGTTCACTTATACTCAATTACTGATGGTAAGGTAGAAAAAATCACTGAAGGGAACATTGTGGTTAAGGGCTTTGACTTTACTAGAGACAAGATCGTTTATTTCTATTCTACTCCAGAAAAACCCGTTGTCATGAAATATGGGGAAGACGTCTACGATCCTAACCCTCAAGTTAAAGGAATTTCCCCTATTAAGATTGATGGTGAAATTGAAGGTTGGGGGATTATAACTGACCCTAAAAATCCAACAATCCTATTCATTCATGGTGGTCCTCATACGGCTTACGGTTATGCTTACTTCATTGAATTTCAGTTCTTCGCAAACCACGGTTATAACGTGATTTACGCAAATCCTAGCGGAAGCCAAGGATATGGAGAGGAATTTGCTAAAGCTTGTGTGGGTGATTGGGGTGGAAAAGACATGAGGGAACTTCTCACTTTCGTGGACAATGCAAGAAAGAAGTTTAACCTTTCTGGTAAACTAGGAGTTACTGGTGGTTCTTATGGTGGTTTTATGACTAACTGGATTGTTACTCAGACAGACATTTTCTCTGCAGCAATAAGTGAGAGAAGCATTTCTAACCTAGTTAGCATGTGCGGTACTAGTGATATAGGATTTTGGTTTAACACAATTGAGGCTGGAATAGAAGATCCTTGGAGTAAGGAAGGAATTGAAAAACTAATGAAAATGTCCCCTATATCTTACGTGAAAAATGTCAAGACACCTACGATGTTAATTCATGGGGAAGTAGATTATAGATGTCCAATAGAACAAGCGGAACAGTTCTTTATTGCACTAAAAATGAATGGCGTCCCAACTGAGTTAGTGAGGTATCAAGGTGACGGTCATGAACATGCCAGAAGAGGGAATCCTAAAAATATGGTGGATAGACTGAAAAGGAAGTTGGAGTGGTTTGATAATTATCTAAAGAAGTAAAGTTGAAAACGCTGACATAATAAGGTCAGTTTTTAAAATCCTCTAGAGATTTTATATTTATGAATTTAGTAAAGCTACTGGTACTAGGGAATCTTGCTGTTGTATCTTATTTCATCTTAGAGAAAGGGATTACTATTGACTTTCTTCCCTTACTGGCATTTTCAGTAGCAACTTCAATTTCTTCCTCCCCTAGAGTTCTAGGTGTAAGTCTAATAATTGGTTCATTGGATATACCCTTACTGTTCATCTCCCCTATTCCACTTGTTACTTTAGCATTTGCTCTATCTATAACTGCTCTTTCTCTTCTTTCATTAAAAATTGAGAAAGTAAAATTTGTAGTTTTGCCAATTTCTGTTGTCTTCTTTTTCTTTTTAGGCTCTTTTCCTCTCTTCCTCTACTCTTTCGTCGTCTTAGGTTCTACTTTACTTCTCTTTGACAAGATAAAAGACCCTAGACCTCTCTTCACAATAGCAATACCTTATTTTCTGACTCAGCTTTTCTTTCTTTTCTTCTTTTCTCTTCTAAGTTCCGGCTTTTCTCTCATGTTGTTTAATGAAATTGCCTTTAATTCTAAAATAGTTTTACCTTCTGTAATAGTTATTCTCCTAGTTATATTCGCCAGTGAATTTATAGAAAATAAAAACGTTCTAGTTAGTTTAGCGTCCTTAATTCTTAGCGTTATTATCCTCTTCGTTTATCCGCAATATGCTCTCGTATATTCCTCTTCTTCAGCTATCGTTATTAACAGCATTCCTTCAGAAAAAGACATAGAGTCATTAATGTTAAAGAACATTGATAATGACAAAGTACTCCAAGACCTCCTTCTAGAGTACAAGGAAGATCTAACTCCATTATATTGCAATTTAGTAAATCAAGGTAATTGTAAGGCTGTTGTAAAAATCCCCTCAGCAGTTCCATACAAGATCAACTATGCCCTATGCGACATTAATAAGATTGCTGAATGTTTTGAGAAAATGAAACAAGTCCCTCCGATTGACATAGTGAACTTCCTTTTAGTGGCTAAAAATAAGGACTTAGAATTAGCTGAAAGAATAGGAGAACTAGCTAGGCAAGTAGCCCCATCACCAAAACTGTTGAATATACTTGATGAAATTAAAATACTTAAGATAGAAAATTTGAAGAAAAATTGGGATCCAAAAGTTTGGTTAAATAGAGAGATTTTTGGCTACAAAATAACAGGTTACCTAGGAAAAGGTGGTTCTTCATTTGTATTGGTGGGTGAGAAAGAAGGGAAAAAATACGCAATAAAGATCCCAATACTCTTTCCTTCCTCAACCGCTACTGATAGCTATTATGATTTTATCAATGAATACTCTCAACTTAGAGAGCTCTCTTTTCTTTCCGATAATATTGTTAAGTTCGTCGACTCAAGGATTGATATGCAAGCTATAAGAAAAATTGTAAAAGAAGGAGACGTTCTCTCATATCTTAACGAGCCACCATTATTAGTAATGGAATATATGGAAGGTGGTAGCTCGAAAGATCTGATTTATAATGACAACGTTTTTTACAACTGAAAGTCTCGCTCTTTAGGGCGGGGGATGAAAAGCTTAAATGCGAATAAAGATGATCTGATTTTATGGCTAGGTCAACCGGATTTCAAATCACAGTTCAGATGAAGGTTGCACCTAGTCATGAGGTTAAACACCTTGCGTATGTATA
>NZ_DBPRYF010000044.1:0-17613 GCF_059755235.1 Sulfurisphaera sp. | reverse complement strand
TATACATACGCAAGGTGTTTAACCTCATGACTAGGTGCAACCTTCATCTGAACTGTGATTTGAAATCCGGTTGACCTAGCCATAAAATCAGATCATCTTTATTCGCATTTAAGCTTTTCATCCCCCGCCCTAAAGAGCGAGGCTTTCAGTTGTAAACCAAGAGTCCATGAGATTCCATCTGGAATTCCTGCAATAAGGAAAGCTAAAATGAGAAATGCAACTGATATATTACTAAGAGCTAAGAAAATTGCTGCTAAAAGCGCAATGCTTACAGCAAAAAGAAGATATGGTTTTCTATTCATAATTGGAGATTTCAATCTTATTATAAATCTTGTTACAACATCACCAACAAACATCACTGCCAACAAGTAAAAGACCATACTGGGTGAAAGACCAAGCATTCCGCCATATATTACTCCATATGACATAATTATAAAGAATGGAATTGTATAGGCAAACGCGAGTATTACTGCCCAATTGAACTGCATGTTTTTAAAAAGTGAAGAGATTTTTCTGCTTCCTTTATGGCCCTTTGCCTCTAAGTACTTTAGCGCACATTTACCTCTAAGTGCTGCAACAAATGGAATTGCTGCAAACGTCATAAATGCAAATATGAGAAACAGTCTTTTTATACCCCAGACTTAGAAGAGAACCTGTGGTAAATGGTGCAACTATTAAAGCTAACGCGACCCAGAATGAAAAAGCTGCTTGTTCTACTTGTCTTTTATCTTGTTCCACAGATGCCATTCCTGCCATCGTCATAAATGAATCCATAACTATGCCCGTAATAAAGCCATCAATTATCATTACTGTGTAAACCTCAGCGTATCCATGTATAAATATGTAAAGAGGCATAGTTATACCTAATAAAAACAGTGAAATTATTTCAACATCTCTAAGCTGACTTGGTTTAAATTGTCTCATTGCAAATGCTGAAAGGGCAAATGCAACTGTAAATAAAGCGAAACCTATGCCAACTTCAAAATTGTTCATTCCGAAGGCAAGCGCAAGGGATGCTATAGATGTTTAATAAAACTGGAGAAGGTATCTGCCAAGAAAAGCCGCAATTATTATTAGTCATTCAGTTACGCTTATTACCCCAAAATCTAGACCGACTTTTCTCCACTTTCATATTGTCTTTGCTTTTTCACTTGCCATAATTAACTATCTAGTCAGTCAAGTATTTAAACTTATCAACTAGTCAGTCAAACTTATTTGATTGACTGACTGAATAGTTCATATATTTGTTTTAACTGTAAAGTTGTATATGATAAAGGAATAAAGAGGAGTTAAATCTATAAAACCACCATCAAAGTTTGAAAGTCTTGAGATGATAGATGGAACTACAAGGGGGGTCAAGGATACGATTTTCCTTTATTACAAAAAACATTGAAAATATTTTCATTAAATCTATATCTGTTAAGGAAATCAGTATATGAGTAAGAAGACCGCAAGAACGCAAGAGAAATGAAAATCCAGAGTTATGAAATCTTCTCTTAACAATCATTTCAAACAGAAGGAGATTTAAACAGTTTGGTAATGCATTAAGGTTGGTATGATTTTAGGGAATAAGATTTCCGAACGAGAAATTGTTAATATCTCTTTCTGGAAAAAATCTTGGTTTCCTATCATGCTATGTTATATGATAATGGAGTTATCCTTGAGAATTATGTTAAATATTAACGGCTTACTTCCTATTCATTTCTTGGATAAAAATGATAACAGTTTTTTCAAAAAAAAATCTGTGTGTTTTAGAAATATAACTGCATTATTTATTAATTTCTTCCTTCTTTATCATTTTTTCCTTATCCAACAGTTTCTTCCTCCTATTTAATTGAACGGCAACAAGCATCAACATTAATGGTATTTCTAACAACGGCCCTATGGCAGTTGTAATTGGCACATATGTGTAACTTGCAAAAGCTACTAAGGCAATGGCTATTGAAACCTCAAAATCCCTTGCGGCTACACTATATCCTATAGCTGTGGCATCCTCATAGTTAAACCCCAATTTTCTTGAAGCGAAATAACCAATGTGGAAAAGAACGAAATAAAAGGTAAGCATGACAACAGCTATCATCCATATTAACGATGGGTATTCCAAAATCCCATATCCTTCACTCCAGAATATGACAAGAATTGTAAATAGTAGAGCTATGATTTGAACGTTGCCTAAAAGGTTTAAAACTTTAGGAAAATAAGGTTTATCTTCAAGTGTTCTTCTTGTTAAAACTCCAGCTATTAATGGAAGAGCCAAATAAAGTAAGACGCTTTCCAAAATCAAAAGAGGATTTATCATAACAGTTATTCCTGCAAGAATGTAGACCAAGAAAGGAGTAGTGATTATCTGAATGATAGAATTCCAAGCAACGAAAGATACAGCCATGGGCATGTTACCCTTAGACAAGTCTGTCCAAACGAGAACCATTGCTATACACGGTGCAACTCCTAGCAAAATCACTCCCACAAGAACTTGTTTCGCAACATCCATACTAAGAAGACCAAAATGATAAAACACGATATCGAAAAAGAAGTACCCTAGTCCTGCAACAAGAAACGGATCAATCACATAATTTAAAAATAACATCAATGAAACACTTTTCATATCCTTTAATGACTTGGCAAGCTGGTCTAGCATTACCTTTGTCATGGGAGGATAGATCATAAAGAAAAGACCAATGGGTATACCGTAGGTACCTACAATAGAACTTTCTGCCTTGAAGTTAACCCCTAGATACAACCCTAGAACTATTGCTATTACAACAAATATTGGGAAGAGCAACGTTCTTATGTTTAGGTTTTTTATAATCTTATTGTTTTTCAAGTAAATCCACCGTGTTTCTGACTAGTGGGATAAGATAAAATAACATAGTATTTAAAATATTTGTTTAAATAATTAAACATATCATATGAAAGCAAAATTTAAATTATAGCGAGTATAAGAAGAATGTTTAGCAATAATGAAAAGTGGATAAAGAATGTATGAGGACTAATATGATTGAGTGGAGTCAAACTTCCTCATTAGAAAGATGAAATTAGAGTTGATTAGAGGAAGAGAATCAAGAAGAGAATTTAAAGAACAAAATGTTAACGTAATCCTTCTTATTTGCGGTAGCTACTTTAAAAGCATTTCATGCATCTCTCTCCCTCTAATTCTATCATACTTCGAATATTTCTAGTACTATTATTTCTCTAGAACAAAAAGCGTGGCTAAAGCAACTTTATTAATTCCCTTAACTCCTTATAGTTAAGCTCTACATAAACTTCTTCCTCAAACTTTTTACCCTTAATACTACTGACTAAGGTAACATAAGTAGAATTCAATGCGTAATGGTTAGCTAACACTCTATAAAGATAAAGTTTCCGAATTTTCTCCGTCAAAGCCTTTCTCAGTCTTCTATAAACTCTGAATGAGGGAAATTATCTTGGTTTTTGCTTGCTCTTGAAGGGTGTGCGAATCTCTTGTTATATAATTTGTAGCTCTTGATTGTCCGATAGTTGTATAAAGAAAAAATAATGTACTTGCAACTCTGCCTGACCTTCTCCACTCTCTAAAGAGCGAGACTTTCAATTGTAATAGATCATTTTCAAACCACGCTTTTACAATACAGCCCTAAAAGGTGGCACGTTTTGATTAATTTGATTCCTTTATTTCTGTACAGTAATAAAATAAAAGTGTTATAACAAGTTAATTTAGAATCAATCAGATATGCTATAAAAAAGAATATAAATACTCAATTCAATAAAAATTAAGGTTCTAGGAATTTATACAAGCAATTTTATGAGTCAACAAAGTATAATATAACTGTGGAAAAGAAACCTTTAGAATTGGTCGATAAAAGTGAATGGACATCATTACACACTTTAATGTTTTTATCGCTTATTATTGGTTTCTTCATGTGGGGAGTTATATCATCAATTACACCTTTAATTTATAACTCAATAAAAAACATCTATTTCTTATTGACGCCAGTCTATGGTCTAATAGCTGGAGATTTAGTATTACCATTTTTATCTGATAAGGAGTTAGGAAGGAAAACGACCTTTTTCATAACTATGGGCCTTTATTCTTTGGGAACTATACTTATAATCATAGCCGATCTGTTAGCAGACCTTAATGGTACTAGCTTAGCTGATATGCCTTATATTATTTTAATAGCAGCAGGAGTATTTTTAGGATTTTTTGGCGTTGAAGGAGAAGTGCCTGTAATGTTATCTTATATGGCAGAAATGATGCCATTAAAATACAGAGAGCAGATATTGATTCTAGCACCAAATTTTAACAATATTGGTATAATGATAGCTGCATTAGTGGGATATTTTACATCGTATTCACCTACATATGAGCTCTTATCAATTGGTTTAGTAGCAGTTGCAGGGTTTGCAACAGCTATAGTAATAAGGTTGTCATTGCCTGAGTCGGTTAGATGGCTGACAGTGAAAGGAAAGGTGAATGAGGCAGAAAAGGAAGTAAAAAGATTGGCTAGGAAAATAAGCGAAATAAGAGAGAGCAAAGCGGAAAAGAAAGTAGGTCTTGGCCTTAGTTTCTTATTTCTAGTTTTAATAGGGATCTCGCAGTTTTTAACCGGTGTATTGATGAGTTACGTCGTTGCTGATCTTTACTTTTCTGGCAATACTCTCGCATTTATGATATTTATAGCAAATTTGAGTGCATCACTTGCTGGGTTCATTGCAACTTTAATAATAAACAAGGTTAAAACAAGAAGATTTACACTCTTTTCATATCTAGGTGGGACATTAAGTATGATACCAATAATTTTCCTAACCAAGGATTTTAACTTAGGAGACTTCTACATACTTTTAGCAGTAAACATGTTCTTTAGTGAATTTGCATGGGCGACCAGAACAATACATGAAGCCGTTTTAATGCCTAATATATCAAGGGCGTTTATGATAGGACTTGTTAGATTAGTACCATCAATATCTTCTATATCACTTCTAGCAGTTTTAGATTACTTATCACATAATCTATTCCTATATTTTGTCTATACCCTTATATTATGGGCTATTGGTGGAGGAGCTTCTATTATGTGGTATTTTAAAGGAATTGACGTTAATTTTGTGAGGCTAGAGGAAATACATGACGAAGAAAATACAAGAACTTTGAATAAGTAATTGCTACTTGACTCTCTTCTTGAAGAGTTCTCACAGTCCTAGTAGTTTCTTTCACCCTTTATCTGGTTAAAAAGATCACAGACACTCCCATAAAGATTATGCATAGCTATATAATCTCTATGACCTTCGAAAACACATTATACTTGAGCATTCTATAAATTAACTGAACAAATATAAGGTCTAATAATGCTTATTTTGCAATGTGATAAAGTCGAAAAGAAAGTTAGTAAATTCTAAATTCAAGGCGTCCGTAACATTATTATGATTTGCACCTCTTTTTCATAGTTTTAAGTTGCTTGTAAAATAAGCAGTTATTATTTTTATAATATCATACCTAATATCAAAAACTATTACTAGCACGAAATCATCTATATTTATTCCTTTACAACAAAAAGCCTCGCCCTTTAGGGCTGGGAGGAGGTCAGACTTGGAGGTCCTACCGGATCTCTATATTCTCCATAAACTGAAATATTGTTCACCTTTATCATTGCCTCAATTATTTTATCCTTCACTTTTACTCTAAACTTTGCCTTTTTCTCCTCATTAAAGATACTATCTTTAAGGGATTTGATTTTTGTCATTACTGACTCACATAAAGGACCAAAATTTTGGTTTTTCAGTTGTTGCTGATATAACACTTGTCAGTATTATACCAACTTTTCCTTCTTCCTCAACTACGTTTAAAACTATCGGAATTATCTTTATTGTCAATTTTTCCTCTTCAGTTTCAACAACATACTTACCCTCTTCAACTCCAATTAACTCAAAGCTCACAAACCTCTTTCACTAGATAGAAATAAATGTTTTATTGTATTAAGCTTTAATATTTGAAATACTATTTAATGATATGAGTCAGCCTTATTACAATACATTCCCTAGTAACTTTTCAACAAACATTATAACTTCTTCTCAAATGATAAACGCTATAGATGAAATTAATATATCTACAGACAAAGAATACGGAAACTTACTAGTATTTTTCAAAAATAGAGAACCTGTAAAATCAGAAGAGGGAGATGCGTTTGTAACTATCGGGGTTGACGAAGAAAACAAGATTGTTTATATATCAGTAGAACCAGATGACAAAAAGCTAAAGGAGTTTATCAAAAAGATAAAAGCTGAAAAGTTTATAGTTATTTTGAATATAGAGAAATCAAATAATACCTCGTAAAACCTTTTTAGAGAATCGAGACCAAGAAATCAGTAATATCTACTTCAAAGGTCTAATAGTTTGGTTATTTATATAATCTCGTAATAACCAAATAATATAATGATAAGAACATTTAGAGAGAAATAGATAATACTAATTATAAAGGAGATTTCGTTAATTAAGAAGTTTTCATTTCTTTTCTTTATTTGTTTAAGCGTCCGTGTAAGATGCTGAAAAGAAAAGGAGCAAGAACCTAAGAAAGCAAATAGAACTCTGGCTAGATAGGAATGAACTTATTGCCACATTTATTTATGAAATCTTTAGTTCTTGAAATAAGAAAAAACGTTACTATTGTAACATTACTTTCACTCACTTCAGCAATTACTAGATATTTATCCTTTATACCAAAATCAAAGCAATAAGCCCTTCTTGCTCTACCTTCACATTTCTTTTTACATTCGTTTGTCTTATAATCCTCCTCTAGTACGTCATAACATTGAAGACAACAATAATCCTCTGGGTTGTTACACACATAATTTATTGCTTCACAAATTTTATCGGGATCAATATTGTTACGAACAAGAGTTATTACGTCCCAATACATTCGCTCTTCCAGTTTATTTCTTTTATTAATACTTGGATTTATTTCACAATCTATGTTTTGACAGAAGCCAAAACTATCCATGATATGTTCACACAAGGGTTTCCAAAATTGTCTCTTAAATTAGTAAATATATTAAGATTTGTAATTTTTGCTTTAATTATAAACTCTTTATCATTAATTACAACTACTGTGCTTCCCTCATTAACTATCTCATATTTTTCAATCCTACTAGGTTTCTCTGACATGACTTTTGAAGAAGTGCATGGTTCCCCAAACCTAGGTTTATCACTTTTAACACTCACCACTGAGTTTACGACTGGCGAGATAACTCTCTGATCATTTGAGATATAAATACTTATTGGAACAAAAAATATTCTAATAACTATATTTTCGTCATCAGCTTTTGCAACAATCTTCATAGGCTCTATGCTTTTTACTTCATAATCAGTTACGCTCACCTCCATATCATCCACCATTAGCAAGTTGGAGCTGAAGGATCATATTCTATGTCCAACACAACTATTTTTCCATTTTTGTCTTTATATAGAATTACAGTAGCTTCTGTGTAAGTTTCTACATCTACAGGGTCTTCATTAGACAGCTTAATAGTAATGCCACATTCATTGCTTACTAGAATTTCTGCTTCGACTCTTTCTCCTCTAACGGGTTTGAAATCATATTGATAGTAATTGGCAGTAGTGTTAACATTTACAGTATTGCTTGAATGAAACATGTATTCCATACTATATAAATTGTACTATTAAATAAATGTTTTTAGGTAAACAAGGCAAAAACTAATAGTTTATATTAAACACTGACTGCTAATAACTATGCTTAGTAAAACTGCGGTATCTAATAAGGGACTCAAATAAGTTATTGCACTTTCCATGGAGTTTCTGCAATAACTTTGTCATTTATCACTTTCTTCCACCACCATTCATTCCTTAAATACCAATCTACTGTGACCTTTATCCCTTCTTCAAATGTGTATCTAGGAGCCCAGCCTAACTCTCTAAGCTTTTTTGATGAAATACTGTACCTAAAATCATGTCCAGGTCTGTCCTCAACGAATTTTATTAAGCTTTCTGACTTTCCCATGATCTTTAACACAGTCTTTATAACATCTAGGTTTGTCTTTTCCTCATTTGCCGAAATGTTGTATATTTCTCCTTTCTTTCCCTTTTGTGCCACAGTAAATATTGCTTCACAGTTGTCCTCAACAAATATCCAGTCCCTTACGTTTTTCCCTGTTCCATACACTGGAATTGGCATGTTTAAAGATGCCCTAATAATTGTCTTTGGAATTAATTTTTCCGGGAACTGGTACGGTCCATAGTTATTTGAAGACCTAGTTACCATAACGTCAAGTCCGTAAGTCCTTACATATGAGAGAGCTAACAAGGAACCACCAGCCTTTGAGGCTGAATAAGGAGATGAAGGTTTTAATCTGTCCTCCTCTGTAAATGAACCAGAAAATATTTCTCCATACTCTTCATCAGTGCCAATTTGAATAAACCTTACACTATCATCATATTTCCTTACACTTTCAAGTAAGGAAGCTACACCTAAGACGTTAGTTCTAACAAAGGAGAGAGGGTCAACAATGCTCCTATCTACGTGGCTCTCTGCAGCGAAATTAATTATCACGTCTGGTTTTTCTTCCTTTATTATTTCTTCTATTGCCTTAGGATCGGCTATATCAGCTTTATAGAACTTTACACCTTCAACCATATTGTCTGGGTGAGAGCCATAACTCATGTTGTCAACGTTAACTATCTCTTTTACTCCTTTCTTCAGAAGTAACCTAACAAAGTTTGTTCCGATAAAACCTAGCCCTCCAGTTACTAGAAACTTCATACATCCATTTTTTAATTTTCACTTATTAATTTAACTTGTGAGGATTGTAGTAACTGGTGCTGGTGGACTATTGGGTAAGAAGATTATATCGGTATTCTCTAAGAGCTACGAGGTAATAGGGGTTTACCATAGTTCAAAACCTGAAACGGAGTCTTATTTACAACTAGATCTATCGAAAGAAGAGAATGTAAGAGAAATAGAAAAGGAGAAACCGGATGTAATAATTCATGCTGCAGCTTTAACAGATGTTGATAAGTGTGAAGAAAATCCCGATCTAGCTAAGCTTCTTAATTATGAAGTTACTAAAGAGATCGCAAAAATACCAGCTTTCATCGTGTACATCTCTACTGACTACGTCTTTGACGGTGAAAGAGGGAATTATAAAGAAGATGATAAGCCAAATCCCGTAAACGTGTATGGTTTAACTAAATTGATGGGTGAAGAAGCAGTTAAGCAGTCTAAAGAGTATTTAATTGTTAGGACAAGCACGCCTTATGGTTCAAACCCAGCTAGTGGCAAAGACAATTTCGCATTGTGGCTTTTGAAGAAGTTGAAAAACAATGAAAGGGTGAGAATTGTTAAGGATCAAGTCACTTCACCAACACTAAACACCTCTTTTGCTTTAATGTTGAAAGAAGCTGTTGAAAGGAAAATGACGGAAATTATTCATCTAGCTGACGCTTCTCAAATAAGCCGTTATGATTTCTCAGTTAATCTAGCGAGGGTCTTCAACTTGGACATGAGTTTGATAACCCCAATTTCAATGAATGAAATTAAGTGGAAAGCTAAGAGACCCAAGAATTCTTCTTTAAACGTAGAGAAAGCGATGAAGCTACTAAGCAATAAGCCTTTGATTGTTAATGAAGCGTTAAAGAGGTTAAAAGAAGAGATGGATGAATACTTTCATCCTCGCGTCTAAGTTTATATATTAGCCGGAAGAAAAATGATGTATGAGTGTTTATGATTATATTTTAACTCTCCTTTACGTAGCAAAAGAAGAGAAAGCTGAAGTAACAGCTACTAAGTTTCAGAAGATTTTCTTTCTTTTAGAAAAGGAGAAAAACGTTAACTTGGAACTAGATTTCAAACCTTACTTATTTGGCCCCTATTCAGAAAAGTTACAGGCCGCTTTATACGAACTAGCACATAAGGGCTTTGTCAAGATAAATTATGGAGATGTGAAAAATTTAGCAGGAGTTGTTATAGGACAAAAGGAGTCTTACGAACTCGCTAAAGAAATGAAAATTAATGTAGATAGTGATGTGCTAGCATTTTTCAGACAATGGGTTAAGAAGAGCAGAAACAATATACTAAAGTATGTATATGAGAAGTATCCAGAATATTCAAAGTACTCAATAATAAAGGATAAAATTTAAGGAAGAGATTTATGGAAGATAAGCGAATAGAGTTACCATTTTCTTTCTTTGTAAAAAATGGTATAGGTTTTTTGAGAAATGCAAATTCAATTTGGAATAGTATTTCTCGATCAAGAGAAGAAGATCTTGATATAATTCAGTATCAAGAAATGCATAAAATTGCTCTTTTGGCTAGAAGTGCAGAGTCTTTTATCAAAGCTCTTCTACTTATTTATGATGTAATTGTACTTTTCCCAGTATTCCCCTTGGTAAAGAAAGTAGAAACTATTGTAGATAGAAGACTTCAAAGGATAGTAAAAATAAGTAAAAGATTGAAAAGCAGAGCTATTACTATTGAAAGCCTTGAAAGCCTTGGACACTACCCTGTATCACATTTTGAGATTCCTCTGATATTTTTAGAGGTAAGCAAAATTCTTCATAGCATAGGTGAAAAGGATTTAGGAGATGTTTATAACAAGATATATAACTATTTGGATTCTATGAAAAAGAAAGATAAAACAAAAAGACTAAAAGAGAGAAAATTCCAAGATATAGAAAAATTAAGACTAGAGTTGATAACAAGACTCGATATACCTAAGTACATTGATAGTGTATTAGAAACATTAAGGGATGCTATAAACTCAGAGTCAACAGATGAAAAATCACGAGAAAGCATGAAATATCTAGCAGAAAACCCCTACATCCTTCAATATATATTAAATCTTACTAATATAGGCATACAAGAACTTATTGATTTAATGTTGATAGCGGACTACTTTTCTGATGCGGCTACAGAAGGTTTCTATCCTTTTGATATAGATGCACAAAATTACTTAAATGACATAAAAGAAAATCAACGTTATCTCATGGATTATTTATCTACAATTGGGACAGAATTATATAAGCTTTCAAAAAACCCAGAGTTTATGGAAATTCTTGAAGAATATTATGATAATATAGGAAACGATATTATAAGTTAAAAGATTTGACCCATATCTTGATCAAATATTTATTGTCACTTGATAAACTAATATCATGCCATTTAAGTTTGTTAGAACTGAAATCCCTGAAGTTATTCTTGTAGAGTCGACTATTTTTAACGATAATAGAGGTTTTTTTGAAGAGTTATATAAAGAGAGTGACTTTCTGAGTTACATCCCTTGTAGTTTCCCTCAACTTAATCACTCTTTCTCGAGAAAGGGAGTTTTACGTGGTCTCCACTTCCAGATTATGCCTAAACCACAAGGTAAGCTAGTTACAGTAATTTCTGGAAGGATTTATGACGTTGCAGTCGACTTAAGGAAGGGTTCACCAACGTATAAGAAGTGGGTAAGTGCTGAGCTAACTCCCGGTAAAATGTTGTGGATCCCTGTAGGTTTTGCACATGGTTTTGTAGCATTAGAAGACTCTAACGTAGTATATTTTGTAAGTAGGGAGTTCTCAAAGGAACACGATTCCGGTGTCGCTTGGAATGACCCAGAAATAAATGTAAAGTGGCCTGTTGATAACCCTATTATATCTGAAAAGGACAGAAAACTTCCTTTGCTAAAAGAGTCTAACGTTAACTTTGAGTATGGGGTTAGCCCTTGTTAATACCTTGGACTGAATATGAGCTTTAAAGAGAACGGAAAAAAGTGATAAAAACGTTTAAAAGAAGTTAACATGCCTCAAAATGTATTTAAATACAACGTTAAGTATCATCTTCAAAAGCAAGAATAATTCACTAGACATCCACAATCACTCTAAAATCACTGTAGACCTATCACCTACAATGAGTTTGTAAGACTTCGGTACTCTGCTGTCATGAGCTATTACCACGTTATTTCCAATAATACTATCAGAAATCCTATTTTTAACGTTCTCTATTCTAACTTCCTTCATTATAATGCTATTTTCAATCTCGACGTTCTTTAATATACTTCCATCACCTATTGAAGTATAAGGACCAATATAAACATTAGGACCTATAACACAATTTCTCCCGATTATTGCTGGTCCCCTAATTACTACATTATCTTCTATTACTGTCCCTTCACCAATTGTAACTCTCCCCTCGATTTTAGCGTTATCACTTATCTTCCCTTGTATGTTTGTCTTAATTTCATCGAGCACAAGCCTGTTTGCCTCTAGCAAGTCATCTGGCTTCCCAGTATCCTTCCACCAGCCCTTTACCTCAACAACCTCAACTTTCCTACCATCATTAACCATTAACTGAATTGCATCAGTGATTTCGTACTCATTTCTCCAGCTCGGCTTTAGCTTTTTCACGTAATTAAAGACCACTGGGGAAAAGACGTAAACTCCTACTAAGGCTAGATCTGATGGTGGTTCTTTTGGTTTTTCTATAAGCTTTATTGGTTTTCCTCTTTCATCTAAAACTACAACTCCATAGTGCCTAGGGTCTTTAACTTTTGTAACCCCTATGACTGCATCAGCGTTTGTCTCTTCAAATCTTTTCACAAACTCTGTTACCCCGTCTCTTAACAGATTGTCCCCTAAGTGCATAACGAAAGGTTCGTCTTTCAAGTACTTCTCAGAGATCATAACTGCATGTGCTAATCCTAGTGCCTCAGGTTGCTCAATGTAATTAACTCTAATACCATAGGCTGAACCATCACCAATAATATTCATTATACCTTCCTTTAACGGACCTATAATAACGTTTACCTCCTTTATCCCTGCGTTCACTAAGTTCTCTAAGGCGTATAATACCATAGGCTTATTTGCAATAGGTATTGTGTGTTTATTTCCCGTATGAGTCAAAGGTCTTAATCTAGTCCCTTGACCACCAGCTAACAGTAATCCTTTCATATTTTGTAGTATGAATAAGGATTTATAAATTTTGGAATATTGAAAACTTTGTGATAGATCTTGTCTCGTAAAATCAATTAGTTCCATGAAAAATTTGCTTTACTTAAGTATTAAGCTATATACTCTTATCTTCTAAAAACTTGAGTGACAAAGAATTGGAGGAATGATAGGTTCTATAGTAGGTTTCTTTTGTCTGTGTGTCTGAGTGATACAGATAGAGATACTACTCGTAATATCTTCCACATCGGTTAACGATTTTTCTTAAACTGCTTTCCCTTATTATTGTTATTATAAATACGTCGTCTCCCTTTATTGTGTAGTTTATCTCTAAATAAAAGTCTTCTTTTATCTTAAAGCAAGCTCTATATTGAGTTCCTCTCTCTGTCTCTTGCTGAAAAGTGTATATATGAGGGTTTTTGCAGACTTTTTCTATATATTTACAAAGAATTACTGGATCTAGTCCATTATCAAGAAACTCCTCTATGTGACGTTCTACTTTTGCAATATAATGACGACTTATTTTACAATTAGATAAGTTTAATATTTCGTAGCATATAGAAAGCACAACTCTTTATAATGAAAATCAATTTTTATTGTTTTGCTTCATTAAAAATAATGTCAATCGCAACCACCTTATTATCCTTATCCCTAATAATTTCTACAGTAGCGTCATGGACTTCACTATTTACTGCGTCCCCAACTTTAAAATCAACATAAATACCGTCATCGAACTCTCTCACATCGGGCTGTAAAAAGAGGTCTTTAACTATTTCCTCTATGATTTCTCTCACCTCTTTTATCTCGTCATATAGCTGTTTAAGCTTCGGATGGTCATAGGAGATCAATAGAGACTGTATAGCTCTTTCTACCCTTTTGCTATCGTCCAATACTTCCCCTATCTTTTTAAAATCTCCTTCAGTAAAGGCCTCTAATAGTAAAATAGGGATCTTAACTACATCCTTCTCTAGGTCAATACTGAGTTCCTTAAGCAATAGTAAGATATTTGCAACGCTTGAGAATAGATTGGCCATCTTATAATTTTTCATCTCAATGAGAGAGTGAACTAAGGAAAGGTATAAGGATACGTCAACAGGAGATTTTTCAACTTTGTCCTTCATTTCCTTATATGCAGGCATATTTTGGTAAACTGACTTCAACAGCTCATCAATTCTCAGTTCTTCTTTCTCTCTTGCCATAAGTTTATATACTGTTATATAGTTAAAAACTTTCAATTAGCCATAAGGTGTTTATCAAGACAACTACAAATTACCACAATTTATTCATTTTATAAATGTTTCTTGAGACAGTCGAGATACGATTTTATCTAAAAATTGCATAAAAGTAGATTAAAGAAAATTCTCTTTTTATCTTGTCTTATTTTAATACCTTCCTCCTCTATTAAACCTTCCTCTACCGCCGCCAAATCTTCTAGGTCTTGGACCTTCCTCTACTTTTTTATTTGATAAGTTATTTTCAGTATTTACATTCTCTATATTCTCATCTACTTTTTCCATTTTACCCTGTCTTCCCAAGCTTAACCTCATTGAACCTCTAACTACAGTAACATATCCATCTGTAATTTTTAATACATCGCCTTCAGAAACTTTATCAATATCATTATCCCATAAACTAAATAATATACTCCCTGTTTCATCTCCTACTAAAATATCTGCTACATTATGAGGGGTGCCATCTTTACCCATAACTTGTTTTGGTTCCCCCTTACTTACAACTTTTACTGTGACTGTAGCACTTTTTCTTGGTTGGAGTTCGTTTACTTTCATTTTTTATGCGCTCAATAAGAGTACAGTACTATCATAATAAATTTAACTGACAGTTTTGTTGCTTTCCTAGTTTTAAGTTTAGAAAGTTAATTTAATGAAGAGTTGTCTGCCTCAAATTGAGAAATAAAAAATTCATACTCCACACATAAATAAATTAAGAACTTAATTTTTATATCTATTTATTATTGTTTCTAGAAAATATTAATTTTTTATATATTAAGAAGATAAAACTGAAATGATAATTCCGAAATGATAATTCCGTAGTGACAATACTTTTCTGATATGTACTAATTACACTTATAATTTTTCGGTCATTGTTAATTAGCTCTTTTTAACACTCGAGAGACCAAAGATATCCAAAAGAGACTCTTTGTCAACTTCCAATAATAATTTATTGTTCGCCCCCTAATTTTTTATGTGGAAAGGAACCAACTTGACATAACCCTTCTTTTAATTTCGAGGATAACAAGGAGCATTACAGCTGGGTTTATCTCAGTAATAATTGGTTTGTATTTCCTTCACATAGGTTTGTCCTTAGTCCAAATTGGAGTCTTATTTGGTATAGGGGCGTTTGCTTCTCCATTAATTGCATTCGCGTTTTCTATCTACGCTGATATAAAAGGCAGAAAACTATCATTACTAATAACTTTAGCGTTACTTCCCTTGAGTATTTTAATTATAATGATAACGAATAATTTCTATCTACTGGCTATCGCCTCAGCCCTTGGAGGATTTGGAATTGCCGGTGGTCTAGTGGGAGGAGGTGTTGGTGCTACCGTAGCTCCAATACAGACTGCTATTTTAGCTGAAAAGACCTCTCCAGAAAACAGAACTAGAATTTATACACTTTTCACTTTAACATCTACATATGCAGGGGCAGGAGGAGCTTTGTTAAGCTATATAAAGGATTATCATGAACTGTTTGCCATAGGTCTTATTCTCTCTTTAATTTCCTTCATTTCCTCAATACCAATAAAGGTCTCCCCAATTAAAAAAGAAGAAGTAAACAAAGAGCAAAATGACAAAGATATTTCAGTAATCAAGAAATTTACACTAACCGGAATATTTAACGGGATAGCACAAGGTCTTATAACTCCTTTCATCCCGGTTATTTTTGAAAAGTTTTACTCCTTAAGTAGAGGTGAAATAGGTCTAATTGTCTTTATAGGAGGTGTAGTTTCTGCTACAGTAATGTTCTTAACGCCGTACTTTACAGAACATCTCGGTTTTGTAAAGTTCATAATTATAACGAGAGCCCTTTCCTCTTTTCTTATTTTAATATTCCCATTTTTACGATTACCTTTATTTGCTGAAATAGATTATGTTGCATTTACAACATTTAGAGTTTTTGCTCTTCCATCCCAACAGGCCCTTATGATGAACTTAATAAGCGAGAGGAGAAGGGCTTCAGCTAGCGGAATAAATCAGACTGCTAGACTTTTGCCATCTGCAATATCTACAGTAGCTTCGGGATTTCTCCTAACGTTAGCTTTGTCTATCCCATTTGTCTCTTCGTTTGTAATAAATATGATGAACTTGTTTTTATATTACAAATTCTTTTGGAACGTCACAGAGGCTCAAGCTAAAAAGAAGGTAAAATACATACCTGCAGGAGATTGAGAGGAAGGACATAAGGACAAAACAAGTACTATATACGTTTTGTAGATCTGAAGCACCACGCTACTAAACTGAAAAATCAAGCTTATGTCTAGTTTTCCTCTTCTTCTTTCTCGTCCTCTTCTGTTTCTTCTTTTTGAACTACTTCTTTACTCTCTGGTAATGTTGCTAACAGCTCGGAATAAGCAACCTCGCCATGCATAGCATAGTCGCCAATAACAAGGTCTTGTGGCGAGGCTTGTAACGGTACAAATAACCCTATTATCTTCAGTAGTCCATAAGTGAGTAAAAATGAATAGCCAGCTACTATTACAACTGCTAATGATTGGACTAGTAATTGGTGCAAATTCCCGTAAAGAGCGCCTTTTAGTCCCGGGTCTATGTATTGCGTTACTGTAGGATCAACAAAAACTCCCGTTAATATCCCACTAGCAACACTACTCATCCCGTGTGTCGAAAGTATTCCTAAAGTATCATCAGCTTTTAGTTTAGGTTCTAGAATGTAGAGTGAGAACCAGGCTACAGGGACAGCTATTAGACCTATAACTATTGACTCCCATCCATTAACATAACCTGCAGCAGGGGTCACAGCTGCCGCTCCTACTATTCCTCCAGTTGTTGCTCCAACTAGTGTAGGTTTTCCAAAGTACTTCATATCCATTAACATCCATACTATAGCACCAACAGCTGCTGTAATATTTGTGTTTAATACTGCTATTGCTGCATCAATTGTTGCTCCATAAGGATCACCACCATTAAACCCATCCCAACCTAACCACAATAATCCAGTTCCAAGAAGAACTAATGGCAAATTATGCGCCTCTAACTTTCTTTCTGTAGCTAATCTAGGGCCAACTGCATAAGCCGCAGCCAAGGCAGCAAAACCAGCATTTATATGTATAACATAACCTCCACTGAAATCAACAGCTCCAAGCTGGTTTAACCAACCCCCTGCAAATAACCAGTAAGCAACGGGGCTATAAACAAGTAAACTCCATATAGGTACAAATATCATCCAAGCCTTGAAGTTCATCCTTTCCAAAACTGCACCAGCTATTAACGCAGGGGTTATTGCGGCGAAAGTGAACTGAAAGAAAATAAATGTTGATAGAGGTATGTTTAACAATGTACCGCTAGGACCATAAATCGTTTGAACAGCTTCGTCATGTCCTAGCCAAACTGGAGACGGATACCCTAAAATACCATAACCCTCTATATTTATCAATGCAGGATGACTAAAAGCTAGACTATATCCTCCTAATATCCAGATAATTAATACTATTGCAAAGGAATAAAATA
>NZ_DBPRYF010000043.1:0-6152 GCF_059755235.1 Sulfurisphaera sp. | reverse complement strand
TATGCTTCCATTTCTGCTAACAATTACCTTCATATAGTAACTTTTCGTAAACGTTCATAAAAACTTTTCTTACTGTTTTTCAGAAAGACCTTGATTAAAATCCTCCAGCAGTAGATATAGTTCCTCCGAAACCTAGTATGTTTGCAATTATTGCGACTGCAATTATTAACGTAATGATCATGAAGAAATAATAATCAAGTCTTGTGAACTTTAACTCCTCTAAAGAAGTCCTTAAAATTATTATGACAACTATAATTGCTACCACAAGGTAAGCTATCACAAATGATGTGCCATTATAAGGAATAAATGAACCTTGATGATGAGTCATTTCTTTTTTACCAGATATATTTTTGTCTATACATATTTCTACTCATATATAAACTTTCATGTGATAAGCAATAATAATTTTCATCAATAATTACGCTAGCACGTAAATTTCAAAAACTGTTTGGATCAAATTTTTAAATAGATCTTCAAAGGATATTACCATGAAAAAAATAAGTTCTATTTTAGCCCTCTTGTTTTTCCTATCCCCTATAGCGCTATTAATTACCCCAGCAAGTGCTTCTGCTAATTCAACAATAATAATGTACCAGCATTACTCATCCACACTTGAGTCAAACCCCTCGGGGATACACTACTCTTATTCTAGCGTTTTTTACAATACAACGTCTCCAAACCAACAAGAGCAGAGAACTTATAGTAGTTACTCTTATGACGTCAGTGTAGGAAGCTTAAGTAACTTTACTGGACAGATAAAAGTCACGTTATCACAATATAACATTTCAGTATCTTCAAGTATTCCTCAACTGGCAAGAGTTTTATTGATAGAACCAAGCCTAATTGAAGAAGTAGTATGGGCTGGGTTTACTAATAGTTCAGCCACTGTTAGTGGTTTAGCTTACTTTAACTCCTCAGCAGAACTTGTACTTCAGTTCTTGAACGGAAGCAGTTTTGCAAATGTTACATTTAACTTGAATCATACACAATCTTCTTATTCAGAAACCGTTTCTCTCTTGCTTAACAAAGTGAATTTAACACTAAATGGTGAAGCACAATTTACTCTTTCTATTCAATCAACATATCCAGAAAGATATCATAGAATGGAATTCCAATATCAAGGAGTGCCTGCTGAAGCTAACTACAATACTTCAACAGCTTACTTTGATAATACTTATGCTCCTGCAATGATATGGAGTACTCAAGTAAGTGGTTCCTTTTCTGTTGACACTTTTAACCTAGGAGGCAATGTAGAATTTACTGCAATTGAATTCTTTGGAGTTAACGGCACAGTAGCTGGTTATCTTGAGAACCACTTCTTCTCAAACTATGTAAATACTGAAGGAATGTTTATACAAAACAAGCATTATGCAGTCTCTTCAGACTTAAAAATCGTAATTAACCCATCAGTTAAAATCTCTCACCCTAGAGTAACTACTACAGTTATGATAAGCGGTACGCCTGCGGTAATTGAAATAACTAATAATGGCATAGAGAGCACCGGGAACGTTAATCTTTATCATCAAGTTAATGTAAATTCACCAGCTAACTTAGTACTTGTTAATGTAACTAATGGACAAGGATATGTTGTAGTTTATCAGAATGGAACAGCACAGCCAGTTAAGTTAGTCCCACCAGCCTCCGTTACTCAGACTAACGTAACATTAGGTGGTAAAAGCTATACCGCACAGCAGGTAAATGTTAACGCGTCTGGAAACATGGTGTTTAACGTAAGTATGATGAAAAATGAGACGTTTGCAGTATTTAAACAAACCAGTAACGGATTAGTTCAACTTAATTCCAATAATTACTTCGTTTATAACGGGCATATTGTAGTATTTGATGACCCTTCAACTACTTACTATGTGGTTTATGGTTATTCTCCAGGTTCATCTACCCCATATTTAACGTTAGCAATAGTCATAGTAATCATAGTAGTAATAGTTGCGGTTGCGTTACTAATGTTAAGAAGAAAGATGTAGAACTCTTTTCTTATTAAGCAATATTTTTCTTTATAACTCTATAAGCATTTTTCCATAACACTTCCTCTTCATGTCCTTCTAATGCTTTAGCCAAATCTTTGACTTTTAATATATTTTCAAAGCCTTGAGGGGTTTCTTCTATTCCCAGAAAGTCTGTACCAAGGGCTACATATTCCCATCCAAAACTTTCTCCCAAATACTTAATACTTTCAATAATACCGTTAATTGTTGGTTCCTTTAATGTTGAAACTATTGCAGTAATTCCAATGACACCACCAGTCTTAACTATAGCTTCAATCTCATCGTCATCTAAGTTCCTCTTGTGTTCCTTAAGCCTAGTAAAGTTTGTGTGGGAATCTATAACAGGTTTTTTGGTTATCGAAGCTACATCAAGAACAGTCTGTTTTCCGGCATGAGCTAGGTCAATGATTATTCCTAATTCATTTGCAAGTTTAACTAGCTTTTCTCCTTCAGATGTTAATCCATAGTCTTTTTTAGACATACAAGAGGAAGCAAACTTGTTATCATAATTCCATGTTAAGCCTATATTCAAGACGTGAAGTTCCTTAAGCAAATATAAGTCAGTATAATCCCTTAAGACGTCAGCTCCTTCAAGTGATAAAAGGAACTTTATACTGGGAGTCTCTAAGTCTTCTACTTTTCTCACGATTTTAGCTAACCCTTTTCTTTCGAGGTAATAATAGAATTTCACTTGGTCTATGAAGAGCTCAAAATAGAAATTTGTTGATTTTGTTGGAGTTCCATAGAGTAAAGTTAGTTCCTCACTTCTTTCATCAATCGTATTTACGTGAGGGAAAATAGAAGCGAAAACTAGGGGGTCAAGCTCCCTTAGCATTTTTATACTCGACTGGTGATCCCCTTCAATAATGTCAATATTTTGAGCTGAATATGCAAAATCTTCATGCAAATCAACTATTTTCATGAGGAAAAGTTTGAAGTTCAAGATAATAAGCATGCAAGTACCATAACGAAATGAGACAATGAAAAGTAAGCTAAACATTATTGTGTGTAAGCAGTGAAAAGCTAAATACAAAAAAGAAGATATTGAATAATGTGGAAATAACACTTCAATTTATTAAGCAAACAATATTAGACACCGCTAAGAGGTTCATTATTCAAGTTGATAAGGTAATCTTATTTGGATCTAGAGCTAGAGGGGATTATAGAGAAGATTCAGATTGGGATATATTAGTTGTAACTGAAGAGAAATTAGATAGAAGAAAATACCTACAGTTTTATTCCGCTGTTATAAGGGCATTACATGAGAAAAAGATTGAGAGCGATTTAATTATAGTAGACAAAGAGACTTTTGAAAAGAAAAAACACATAGTAAATACTATAGTAAATGAAGCTTTTAGAGAAGGAATCCCATTATGACAGATGAGATTATCGATGAAGTTAGGAGGCGGTTGAAGAAAACTGATGCAGACTTAAGAGTTTCTAAGGAATTACTAGACCTAAATGAGGAACCTTGGATTATAACGTTTCACGCTCAACAAGCGATTGAAAAGTATCTGAAAGCATACTTAGTTTATAAGCAAGTTAAGTTTAAGAAAACTCATGACATTTTAGATCTATTAGATCTTTGCATAAACGAAGATAAAGAATTTGAGAAACTTAAGGAATTGGACTTAGAGGGATTTTCAGAATATGCAACAGAATTTAGGCATCCATCGTATTTAGAACCTACCTTAGAGGAGGCTGAGGAAGCGATTAGAATAGCTGAAAAGGTAAGAGAGCTTGTAGTTAAAAAGCTTAACATAAGTGTATAAATAAGGAAGCCTTTTAGTTAAAGAAAGTAAAGACATGGGGGACAATAGCAGTCCCTCAAGAAGTAAAACTTTTAGTTAAAGAAAGTAAAGACTGATGTGGTCTTCGCTCATTCAATTTGTTGATGATTAACAGAAGAAAGAAAAGGTTTTATGTGCTACAGATAAACATATTCTACGCTGTCGGCTTTCTCAGACCAGTTTACACTTAAAAACTTTAAGCTTGGCTACGTTAGGCTTTCAGATAGTACAAATATCATCTTGCGAGTTGCAGTCATTGATATTAAACCTCTTCAAACTTCTTCCCCATTTGGAGTCGAATTTAACGTTATAACTGTCAGCGGAATCTCTGTTCACCCTTCTCAGTCTGTGCTGAATGAGGTAAAGGACAGACCAACTATTGAACCAAATAAAACTCCGTCAGATGGTTGGACTTTAGTTAATGTTACTGAAAAGCAGTCAGCCTATGAGGAGGTCGAATATCTTTTTAATGAGAAATATACAATAAGAGCAGAAGTCGAACCTCTAATGGTTGTTAAAAACACAAAATACAAAAGTGTGCAAGAGCAACCAATTTATATACTGAGGAGTGCTAAGAAAATAACCTGGAAAAAGGTCGATTAACTATGCTTTCCCAGACCTATGGTTCAAGTTTGGAGACTGTTAATGAAGAAGATATAGGTAATCTGCAGAGAGGAGCAGTTCTTTCATTAACTATGATTTATGAAATAATTAGCAAAATGGGGAAAGAAGAGATACTTCAAATTTTGAAAAGTTACGTCAAGGTAGAACTTATTATAAATAAAATTGAGGAAAATATGAGCTTAGAAGAACTCACGGCATTACTCTTGTGGTTAGACACTATATTAGAGCCTTTAAATATATACATAGCTGATGTTTTTCCTTTCCCTGATGTAGAAACTGACGAGATATTATTTATAGGGGTAGAACTAAAGGGCTGTAATAGCAGAGATACTTGGAGTGATCTATGTAAATCTATCAAGGGGGAAATGAGAAAAGAAGGATTTAAAGATCTTGTCGGCGAAGTAGGTTTGATATGTCATCAATAGAGAAGTTGAATCCGAGAAAGTTATTTGAGTTAATAGATCGTTTTATAAACAGCGGTGTAATTGACGAAGTGATGATGAGAAGAATTGCTAGCTCGCTACTTCTTTCTTTGTACAATTACTGGAGCATAAAGGCTTACGTAAAGTATAACAGTCGGTATAATGTCAAGGGGAGAAGTTCTCCGAGAAGAGACAACGTTCCTCATAAATGGTTTTTTAAAGATATGCTTATGCAGGGTTTAGACTCCTCATAAAAGATTTATACAACCACTTTATAAAAAAAGAGCGAAGAGATTTAATAAGGGAATCTTATTATTGTCAAATTATGTTAACACTTTGTAAGGATTTTTTTAAAACAATTTTATATTCTCCCACCATCGATATATCTTTATGTTAGAAAACTACGACTTGAAGTATGCAAATAAAGCTTTACTCATCCTTGCTCCAATTGCAATTGCCGTAATGTATACAGAGTCAATGTTAATACCTTCTCTTCCTACCATAGCAGATGATTATAATGTTAACACAGCAACCGTTAGTTGGGTTCTGACTGCGTACTTAATTAGTGGAGTAATCGCAAATCCAATTATCGGAAAACTAGGTGATATTTATGGTAAAAAGAGGATTCTAGTTTATGTAATGATTATATATACTATAGCAGTAACCCTAGACGGTTTTGCCCCAAACTTCGGACTTTTTATAGTTTTTAGAACTCTTCAAGGAATTGGTTTGGGAATGTTTCCTTTAGCTTTTAGTTTAATCAGAGAAGAGTTTCCTCCACAACTAGTACCTAGGGCTCAAGGAATTGTTAGTGCTATGTTTGGAATCGGCTCAGCAGTAAGTCTACCTATAGCTGCGACTGTAGCCCAAGATTTAAGTTGGCAATATAACTACCACTTGGTAATTCCTTTTGTGATACTCCTTACTGTCTTGACTTATAAAGAAATAAGAGAAAGCAGATACACTAATCCTAATACGAAGATTGATTACGTCGGAGCTTCCTTACTGGGTATCTCCTTAGCTCTTATGACAACAGCGTTTTCAGAGGCACCAACATGGGGATGGAGCTCGTCTCTCTTTACTGTAACAATGTTTACTGGTCTTGCTCTTTTTGCAGCTTTCCTCATTGTAGAGAGAAAGATTAAGTCTCCTTTGATGCCAGTTAATCTTTTAGGTAAAAGGAATGTGCTAGTGGCTAATGTTGCTGCATTTGTAGCAGGTTTTGGAATTTTTATGGCTTATCAGTCAATCACATATCTACTGGAGTTACCTAAGCCAGTGGGTTTTGACTTAGATATACTTTCTACTGGTTT
>NZ_DBPRYF010000042.1:0-5243 GCF_059755235.1 Sulfurisphaera sp. | reverse complement strand
GCTCTTTCTTATTACTTTTTGTCAACCCCTAATTGCAGTGGTACGTTAACTGTTTCTCAAATAGATGGTGGAGTGCTAAAATATGATAAAGGAAAGCTAATAGCAATAATTAAAGTAAATGTCAGCGAATGTAAATTTGGTGATGCATTTCTAGTTAGTGCATCAATCTTGAATACCAGTTATAAGTATAATTTCGGAGACCAAAATAAGATTAGCCTTTCAAATGGAGAAAACACTTTGATTATACCATTTAATGCTTCTGCTCAACCCGACTTGCAGTTAAACAAGACGTATTCTATTCTAATTACTCTAAATCAAGGTGAAACCTTTCAAGTATCAGCAGTATATATAAGTAATTTTACAATGGCTGATTAGCCATTTTCTTTTAACTCATGATGTAACAATAATTAACTTCTGTCTTTAATCTTCCAAGGTCAATGAGATTTTTAATGTTTCAGGGTTGTTTTATTAGCTTAGCGTTTAATAATGAGGATTCTAGTGTTTTTGTCGTTAAGTTAAGGATATACACTCCTCGCTCTAATGTTTTTATTTGCAGAGTGAGATATTGAACTTGCTTGATAAAATGTCACTTACCGAAGAACTAAAAGATTGGCCAGAAGTAGTAGAGATTCATAAGAAGTTGGCAAAAGGAGAAAAGCTTAATACTCAAGACCTTCAATGGATCGAAGAAATTTCTAAAGAGTCTGGCTGGAGTGTGGATGATGTGGTTGATGAGATAAAGAATGCAGGCAAGGCACCTTCTTCACGTATTGAAAAATATCAGAAGATGTTTGAGGAATACTATAATGAAGCTAAAGATTTAGAAAAGAAGGGTGATAGGAAACAAGCAGGAGAGAAAATTTGGGGAGCCATTACAGCTTTAATTAAACTCTTTGTAGCTAAGAAGAGAGTGGGAATAATTTACTGGAGTGCTGGCGAAATGGACAGATTTATTTCTAATAACGTAGAGAAAAGATATAAGAAACTTTTTAGAGAATTGCTTGACAAGGGGCAAATACTTCATTTTAACTTTTATGAAGATAATCTAAGCGAAGAAGGGTTCAAAGAAAGGTTTGACGAAGTAGTGCAGCTGATAGAGGAAGCTAGAAAAATCGTATGCTCTAAAAGCTGAAGACGCATTAACTTTCTCGTCGAAATTACTAGTTCTTTTATATAATGATAACTTTGATTAGTATTTAATTAAAAATAATTAAAAATAAGTAGTAATTAGCCCCTCTATTCCTAAGTCTACGTATCTTTGTAGTTAGTTTGAGCTTTAATAGTTTAATTAAATAAACTAGTTCCTCTTATAGGTCTTAATCTACAACGAGAAGAGCGAACTTTATTTAATTAATCTTAGTTTTATATGATATCATGAATAATAAGATGCTGTGCAGGTGTACTTTGGGAACTCTTCTCTTATGGCAACTTTTTAACTAATAGCTTTCTCATGACGAAATAATAAAATGTTAGGCAGAATTATTTGTCGTTTTTATTATGATAAGAGACTTAACGATTTTGGAATGAAAGAGAGAAAAAATACGTTAAAGCAACAATACTTGTTGATGACAAATTACAGATAATTATTTTATATAATGTATATTTTTGTGTTCATGATTTAAAGGAGTTCGAGAAGACGTTAGAAAATATGAATGGGAAAATAGTTGGTAAGTTCTGAATCATCATTGGTAGTAAGGGATATGATTCGGAAGGAAACCACGTTACTATCAAAAACATGACTTCTCAGCTATAACATTTGCAAGAAATGGGATGTTCCAATATATCTAAAAGAAAAAACAGAAAAATGATAAAAGGCATTTGCCTAAAGAATACAAAAGAAGATCAATAGTTGAAACAGTACATTCAATAATAAAAAGGAAGAGCAGGTCCTTTGTTAGGTTAAGAATTCCAGAACTAGCTGAAAATGAGATTAGATTAAAAATTGTAACATATAATTAAGAAGAATAATCTTGATAAATGATTCTATATTTATTTTTATTATTTTAAGGTTTTCTACAGAGCCCAAAATAACCAAGAGTTTTTAAATTTCTATTTATTTATTTACTTTGTTGCATCTTTATGAAGAATGAAAAAAGAAATACAAATTTAGATTGAAAAGGTGGAGTACATGAATAATTATTGGCCTTTTCTTATATTCAATATCTTCGTATACTCAATACTTCTTTTATATGCTTCTATTAGTTTCTATTTATATCTAAAAGGACCAAAAGAGGAACCTATTGAGTTCCTTGATAAATATGACGATAAAGTAATTATAATTATCCCAGTCAGAGACGACCCTTCTGTCCTTAATTCCCTTCCATATTATGCCAAGATAGATTATCCGAATTTTCAAGTTGCAGTAGTTGATGACTCCGCTTCCGAGGGATTTAGTGAGCTACTAAGACAGACTTGCGATAAATACGGTTTTCTCCATTTCGTAAGACCTAAAGAGTTGCGTAAAGGCAGAAAAGGAGCTGCAATAAATTATGTCCTTCCCCTCTTAGAACCTTACAAACCAGATTACGTAGTCATTATGGATGCTGATCATCGTCCACCACGTGATTTTCTAAAGAGAGCTGTATCTATCATCAAAAAACACCCTGAATGCAATGCTGTTATTGGTCATCAGAGACATAATTTAGGAACATATGGTTTATTTGGAAGGTTCTACAGGGCATCTCAAGCTACAAGCATTTATATAAACTCGGCTAGGAATGAGGTAGGCTTGGGGGGAATCTTCACAGGTAGTGTATCAATATTCGACTACAACTGGTTATCTAAAGAAAAATTTGATCATACTTCCATAACAGAGGATTGGGAGATCTCGCTTAGGGGTTATATCAAAGGTACTTTTAGGCCCTATGTTACGGGTCAGCTATATGCAGAATGTGCAATTCCGCAGGACATTAAATGGTTCTTTAAGCAGCAGGTGAGATGGGCTGAGGGCAATATTGCTGATTTCAGAAAACACTTTGTTTCTCTCATTAAATCGAGGCATATTGGCTTTAAGAAAAAGATTGGGCTTATTTATCAAGGACTATTCTATTTTCCTTCGATCGTTATACTAAGTTCATTAGCTGTTACTCTGTCGATTCAATATGTGCCGATTTTCATCCCAGAAATAATAAATGTGTTAGTGTTGAGTTTTATTTCTGGTTCGTGGCTTTTTCCCTACATTGAAGGGTTTAAAATAGAGGGTATGAGAGTTACTCTTTCTGATGTTATGTTTGCGTTTCTAATGATTTATGCTTTAGCTGCTGTATACGCTTATGCTACCTTGAAGGGGTTGCTTATAAGAGAGCAGAAATGGACGGTAACAAGGAGGAGAGCTTAAAATGAATATACATAAATTGAAATATGCATTAGGAGAAGCATTATTTATAATGGGTTCAATAGGTACTATCGTTATATTATGGGAACTGTTTGCCATGAATACAAACTATCAGTTAGGACCTTGCAGATTTGAGGCTATCGGATACCCATGGAGCACTGAGAGGGTCGCTGCTATTACAGATTTTTGGAATATGCCGGATTGGACTCAAGTCGCTCCGAACGTTTATTTTCTCAATTACGGTGAGGTTCTGGTAGGGGCGATAATTTTAGCGGTGTTTGGGGTATTTATATCGGAGGGAGCTATCCCGAAGCTTGCTGATGACACTTCTCATGATAAGAAGCTCGAACGTATATTTCTAATTTTGACATTATTGTCCTTATCCTTAGCTATATATGCGTTTGTGAAAATACAAGTACTTGAAAGTGATTATCTAATTAATAATACTCTCTATGTACCTGGTAATACAAATAATGTTAATTCTTATTTCTTTCAGTTATATAATATTAATCCTAATGTACATCGTGTTGCGTTTCAGGGAGGAGTTTCTGGGATTTCGTCAGTGTTTGGTCATATATCATGGGATGATTTCATATTTGCAATGATGGGACTAACTTTTATCTTTATGATTCTGTGGAAATATTTTTCCCCAATAACTATAAGTGATATAGATAGCACAACAGGATATACTCAATAATGAATTATTTTTATATATCTTATCCTCTTTAACTAGATCACTATTCATATCATTCATTATTGTTATAGAGCTCTCTTTCCTATCCAATTTTATGCTGAATGATAAATGGACATTTAAATTAAGACGTGAGGGTAGTCTGTTTCAGAGGCTCATTAGATACAACGGAGTAGCTATTACAGGTTTGGCTGTTAACGTAGGAACACTTATTCTGTTAACTCATTTAGGTTTGCATTATTTATTAGCTAGCATTATATAGATTATTTTTGGTTTTATAGTAAATTATATGGGAAGTGAACTTCTAGTTTGGCACAAGATAAACAAACATAAGAGAAACGAAAAGAAAGATTCAGTAGAAATAGCTAAGTAAAGATTTTTTATATATGTAATTAGTGTTTATAATCCTAAGAAATAAGCTTGTAAACTATGATAATATAGATATGTTTATATGGATAGACTAGCTAAAAATTAGGGTTCATATAATGTAGTTATTAATAATTTAATACTAAAAATCGCTAAATTGAATTTGAACAGGGTGAAAAGCAATTAATATGTATAATGCAATATAATCAAATACCTTGTCTACGCTCTTTCTCTTGTGAAAACTTTTAAATTTACTTGATTTGAAATAAGAGCGATGGAAAAACAGTACGTTTCTTCGATTTCTTCTAACGTTTCTCAAATTCTTATATGGGCTTCTATGCTCTTGTTCTCTACTTTTTATTATCCAACACTTTGGAGCGACATTCTTATAGTTGTCTTTCTTTTCCTTGCAGGCTTACTTTTATTCTTTAAAGCCGATACTAGGTTCTTCCGTCTTATTGTTTATTCAGAAATGTTTATTGCACCTATTGAGTATTATTACTTCTCCCGCAACGTTTTACTTCTCCTTGCTTTATATCTTGTTTTAATAATTGGTGTTCTTAAGCGAAGGATGGATGTTGCAGGTTTAATTTCCGTCTTAATAGTTGGTCTTATGACAAAACTTGCTTCTCCTTTCGGTACTGATGAGATGATGATTGATTATTATTCAGCTTATTTATTTCTTCACGGTCTAAACCCTTACAATCCGGAATTAACTAGTAACGTCTATCAATTTTTTGGTCTTTCTCCTTATATTTACGGTACACCTTATACAACTGGTGGATTTGTAACAAATCTTAACTATCCTTCTCTTTCATTTCTTCTTTTTATCCCTGCAGTCATATTCAAGTT
>NZ_DBPRYF010000041.1:0-2888 GCF_059755235.1 Sulfurisphaera sp. | reverse complement strand
ATCCCTAATAAAGCATTTATTTATTGAAGGTATTACCGTATTATGACTTATCGTATTACTGCAAGATTACCTAAATTCGTGAAAAAATCACTAGAATATAAGTTGGTAAAACAAGCTTTAACTACATCCAAAAGAGTTCTCCCTCCTTACTCCTCCAAGTTCTCAAAAAGGAAGTATAAACAGTATCAGCTCTTTGTCATCCTCTTATACAAGGCTTGGATAAACGTAAGTTATCGAGATGTCATAGAGGTAATATCTTCTAACCCCGCGTTAGTCACCCTTTTGTCCCTCTCTGATATACCTCACTTTACAACAATACAGAAGTTTTGTAAGAGGATAAATGAAAAACTCATTGAATATGTCTTTAACAAGGTTGTGAAGTCTTTCCTAGGTTTGCTGGGAAACATAATCATAATTGACAGCACTGGTTTTTCCGTCAATTATCACTCTTTTTATTACGACAAGAGGCTTAACGATTTTGGCAGGAAAGTAAAGAGAAAGTACGTCAAAACAACGATAGTCGTTGATGAAAAATCGCAGATAGTAGTTGCATTTGATGTTCATTTTGGGGAGATTCACGATTCAAAGGAGTTTAAGAAGGTGTTGGAAAACATGGACAAGGAATTAGTTAGTAAGTTCAAAATCATCATTGGTGATAAGGGATATGACTCTGAGGAAAACCACATTATTGCCAAGAGATATGACCTTCAAGCAATAATACCAACAAGGAACAAGGATGTACCAATACATCGAACTAAAGGGGAGAATAGGAAGAGGATGAAAAAGCATTTGCCAGAAGAGTACAATAGAAGGCCAATAGTTGAGACTGTGCATTCAGCAATAAAGAGGAAGAGCGGTTCTTTTGTTAGGTCAAAAATACCAGAGTTGACTGAAAAGGAGATTGCGTTAAAGATAATAGCGTATAACATAAGGAGAACAATAATCATAAATAATTCTATATTTATTATTGTTATTTATAGGTTTTCTACAGAGCTTTTGTAAGGATAAATTTTTTAAAGGGGGCTATATTCATTGTGAATAAAACAGAACAAAAATACACTTTTCTAATATTGTGTCGTTCTTAAGTATTATCAATATCATCTCTATGTCGTCCCCAGGTGTGGCATTACTGATTTAAATCGCAAGGTTAATTGAGATTACCCCCTCATTATATTAAGGCTTATACTTACTTACTAATTTATAATTACTTTTGAGAAAAAGTTTCATAAAACTTTCTTGATTATGCTCCATGTGCGGGAAGTAAATGGCTTAACCCAATGGAATGCTCATGTCGTTCTCCTCGACTGAGCTCTATGCGGTTTGGTTGAACCTGATGACACCTCACCTAGCGTCAACCCAGACCACGAAATTAAAAGTATCAAGGAATACCTAAGAATGACATGGTCGGGGAAACGCGTATAATTATAATTAAAAACTGTTCTGTCTGATACGTTATGGGAAAATAACGATATAATTAATATAACATGTGTGGCATTTACAGGCATAATCGCATAATTATCCTTTATCAGAAGAGGAAGTATTCTAGAACGTAAAAGTAAACATGTGATTGTTGTCGACTTCATAAAAGAAATAATACACTTTATAAACATTTCAGAGAATATACTATCGTGAGTGAAGTAATCTCTGTAAGAGTGAGTAAAAAGCTGAAACAAGAATTAGAGGAACTTGGAATCGACTATGCGGATAAAGTCAGACAATATCTTGAAGAACTAGTTATGAGGGAAAGGAGAATGAGGGCTTTAGAGAAGATTGATAAGCTGAAAAAAGAAATAAAGGGGGGAAGGCCTTTTTATGAAGATGTCAGGGAAGATAGGGATAGCAGATGATTGTAGTTGATACTTCAGCTCTAGGTACAATAATTTTTTCGGAGAAGTACGGAGAACTAGTTGAAGAGTTTATCAGAAATGAAGATAAAATATTGACATTAGACTTAGTTTATTATGAGTTCGCTAATGCTATAAGAAAAAGAATTAGTAGGAGAGAGTTATCAGCAGATAAAGGCAGAGAGATTTTTGAATATTTTAAAGAATTAATGAGTGGTTTTAAAATCCATTCTTATTCTGAAGTTGTTGATGATGCTTTTGATTTAGCACTAAAGAATAACATAACTGTATTTGATGCGTCGTTTGTCGTATTAGCAATAAAGAGTAATTGTTGACTTTTAACAACAGATCTTAGGTTGTTTAATAACTCTGCTTTAAAGGACTTATTTGTTGATATAACCAGATGAAAAATAGGAAAATCCCTTTTAATGAAAAATTTGAGATTCTATTGATTAAAGCAGTTGTGACATCATTTTTAGCAAATCGTTTTATTTCATTAAGGTTAATGTTATTTCTGGAAAGTCATTGTATTTGGAACACGAGAAAGCGTGATGTATTAAAAATCTTTCGTAAATCAAGAGATTATTATCTGCTAAAATATTTTTATTTTATATATTCTCTTTTTGGAAAGAAGTTTTTATTTTTATCTCTTTATTCTCTGTTCAACTAGTTTCAACATCTTTTAATAATTTTTTGATAATCCCTTTTTACAACTGAACTATTTATATTTTGGATCTTCAGTCATCGTATTATATTTAAATTACCATAACTGTATTTACTATTTCATGCAATATTCTCATACTTAATTAGTACTGCATACTTTGTAATCTCGAACAATATAATAACTAAAAAATCCTATAAACAAATATATAGTGTTATATTATATTTAGATTTTGACCTCGGTTGATTATTAGGCAGTATTTGCCGATACCGAAACAGACAGATAATGAATTTTGGACAGTAGAGAGAATTGAGCATATTCGTAAACTTGCATTAACTGGTAAACCTCAAAAAATTTTTCCCCAGTGGAATTCTTTAAGGATT
>NZ_DBPRYF010000040.1:0-4220 GCF_059755235.1 Sulfurisphaera sp. | reverse complement strand
CCTAGAACATTTAACTACCCTGCCCCCTTGGAGCTTTATCATCTTTCCTCCGCATCTGGGGCAGGTTGAAGAAGTGTTCCTAGGGTCGACCAGTTTTATTTCGGATTTGTCGCTCATGAATTGAACTATCTGCTTCCAGTTCTGCTTAGCAATGTCTCTGTTGTGTTCCCTAGACTTGTTGAACATCCCAGCTTTGTTTAAGTCCTCGAAGCCGTGAACCACGTCTGGAAACACTCTTGTAAACATGGTAGTCAGTTTATGTACGTAGTCCTTTGCTCTATTTTTCTCTCTTTCACCATGTCTAGATACTCTCTCCTTTACTATTGACTTTCTACTAGTAGCACTCTGAGCATTCTTTCTCTTTATTTCATGCACTCTGTGAATATGATATAATTTGCTTAAGTCGATCTTCAACCATCCATACCTTGGTGAAAAACCATCGAGACTGAACACGTTTGAGTCCCACCCAATGCACTCTACGTGGTTTTTCTTCTCTATTGGCTTTCTGAAAGTAATTATCAGCTCGTTCTTTGTCAGTATTAGCTCTCCCAGATCTAGTCCTTTAACCTTGTTTCTGAACCAGACTTTCGTTAAGTCAAACTCCAAGTACTGCTTCCTAGGAACTATCGTAACCCTAATTTTTCCATCTCTGTAGGTGTAGAGCGTTTCCTTTACTCTTACAAATAACCTCTTAACTACAGGTTTCTTCCTCTTTCTTTCTCCCTCAACATAATTCCTCTTCCAAGACTTTAAGATGGAATAAGCCACTTTTATTGCGGAATCAACGTAATGGGAAGCAAACACCCAGTCCTTCAGCAGTTCGTTCCTGAGCTTCTTTTTGAACTCCCTAGTCTTTGGAATCAATGGAATAAGCCTCTTAATGTAATAATACCTCCTTGTTTTCTTCCTTCCACTTTCGACTATGTAGTACTTCTTCTCCTGTTTTTCAATCCACGTAATGTTCCCCCAGATTATATCTATTGTCCTTTGTAACAAGGAGTGGTAGCTGAGCAGGAAATCGTCTATATTGTAGCTATGTTTAATCTTGTAGCTAACGATCTTGTAGGAGTCTTTTTGCATTTTCAACCACCTCCTTGTACTTACGACTCCTAATACCATAGAGCTTACTAACAAAGTGGGAGATAATCGTTATTAAGTCCTCTACTAACTCCTCTCTTGGCTCTTTCTCTTCTTGATTTATCACAATAATTTCAGTACCGTAGCTCTGAAAGAACCCCTGAAGAATTTTAAAACCAAACCTTGTCAGCCTGCCTGGGTAGGTGACAATAACTTTCGACACTTTCTTGTTCATAACCATTTTGAGGAGCTTTTGAAAGTTTTTTCTTTCCTCATTTAGCCCGCTATCAATGTCTTTGAGGATTCAACGTTTAGCCCTCGCTCCTTCGCATACTGGCTTACTGCTTCAATCTGTCTATCTAAGTCATCTCTCTGGGTGTGAGAAGATACTCTGGCATACCCAACAATTTTATTCTCCTCATGTAGCCCTAGAATCCTCTTTATCTCTGACTCTGGGACTCTGCATTTGCCACTAACAGTCCTAACACAGTGTATTTTTCCCTCCTCATCCCACTTCTGCAGAGTCCTTATGTGGACACCGAGTATCTCTGATGCTTCTTTCATCGAATATAACTTTTCCATCTTTGTCTATCAATTTCTATTATTGCTTATCAAATATTTAACTGTTTCGCTAGGAAGCGACACAAGATTGATAGAAGAGGTCAAAGAGAGAGAAAGCGAACTTAGGAAAAACGCAGAAAAAATCTTGAGTTACTTTTTATCCCTTTAAATCTTGTAACGATTTCCCTTTAGTTTTTATACCAAAAGCCATGATTAATGACGCTGAAATAATTACCATAATTCCAGTTGTGACGTAAGACACACTGACGTTTTCTAAATAGAGCAATGCCATTATAACTGGTCCCACTGCACCACCTAAATGTCCAATTCCATCAGCAATCCCATATCCAAGCGTTCTTATTTTAGTTCCTAGGTTCTCTGCTGTATAAGCATACATTGTAGGGAACTTGAAGCCTTGGAAGAACATTATTATAAACCCTATAGCTAAAAAAGGTAAGCCAGTAAAGAATGGCCAAGCCATCATTAAAATTCCGGAAATTAAGTTTGCCAACGAAGAAGAATATTTTCTCTCTAGATAGTCGTTAACTAAAGACCCTATTACAACTCCCAACGGATCGCTATAAAGTATGTAAGTAAAGTATAAGCTGGAGTTCTCAAAACCCTTACTAGCTATTGTTGAAAATATTGGAGTGGAGAATAACGCGTAACCAGTGAAGTAACTTGTGAACCAAATTAAGGTAAAGACTACAATAGTCTTGTCCCACTTAATTTTTTCATCTTTCTTTTCTATCCACATTCCCGATTCTGGTAATCTTATCCTAAATATGAAAGCAACTAAAGCTATGGCCAAGCTTGGTAAAAACAGGAGTCTCCAATAGTCCTCACTAAGGATTACCGCTATTGGTCCTACTACAAGTGTCATTAGAAATCCAAAAAGTGTTGTATAGCCTACTGCTCTACCCCTAAAATCTTTGCTTACCATTTCTTACACATAAGAGGGTACAGTGGCAACTTCTCCTTCAATTCGTATTCCAATTACTAGCTCAGCAACTATCAGCTCTATTTCGTTGAATGAAAGAAAGCCAATTAGAGAGCCAAGAGCTATAAGGAACATCGAGAGAAGAAGACCTTTTTTCTTCCATATTTGCTTGCAATATAACCGTTAACCATGCCCCCTAAGAAGTAGCCAATCATTTCCGCTGATAATATTAGTGTGGAAGAGACTTCTCCAATTGCTTTAGATGCATAATTTTCTATATAAGGTACGTTAAATATATCCCAAAAGCTTAAAGATGTGCCTAACGAGAGAAGGGCTAATTGTTTTTTGCTTAACATACAAAATTGAACATGTTTATACCTTTTAAACTTTTTTATTTATTGCATGTAGTCTATATGAAATTAGTAATCCTATTATCAAACTTGTCGGTATATTTTCAATTAAAGGTAAGACAGATAAGAATAAACTTAAAACCAGTATAACGACCCCTCCAATTAAACCCTTCACAATCCATGAGTTATTCTTTTCCCACATATATGCTATTATTATTCCGCCTATAGCACCTCCCAAGGCATAACTTATACTGTTCAATAGCACAATTGTAATTGGCAGTACTGTAGGTAATTCCTTTTCCGCTAACGTAGCTTGTAGCATAGCTTTTGTTATATTTCCATTTGTCTGATTGAGTGTTTCATTAAATGTTAAATTGTATACTTCCTTCTGGAGCGTTGGCATTCGTGGAGCATAAACCACACTATAAATTATTCCTGCTACTATGAGACCTATAACAACTCCAAAAATTAATCCCCATTTAATTCCAATACTTGTTTTCATAAGTATCTTATTGTGATCGTGGTATAAATTTATATTTAAAAGAAGGACTAAAAGCTTTAAGACCCAGGTAATCATAGTCACTTTTCTTGGCTTTGACCAGCTCTTGTAATCTCTAATCCCTCAGCTATTAGGAAGCCTTAATTTCTGGTTTTCTATTAATATTACTATATAATACGTTACTGTAAAGTGTTTCTTTCCTTAATGTGGAAAAAAGCTTAGAGAGAAATGCTCAGTTAGAAAAGACTTATTAGTTGATAATAACAAATTTTTAACTTTTTTTGACTAACATAATAAATCAAGCTAGAACTTATCTGAAATTCCTTAGTGAAAATGATTGTAACCGAAGGCAGTGCTCTAAAGCAGGAGGAAGTCACTAAAAGAAAAATCCTTAACTTAGCTCATCAAGTCAAGTCCTACTTTATCTAAGCTTTTAAGCCACTGTATGAATTTTTTAGCGTTTTCCCCTTCAAAAATTGAACCGTGCTGGGGAGCTATGGTATTGATTTCTAATCCTTCTATCCTCTTCAACCAAATGTCGATCGCCTTTTTAGATGCTATATACCTTCTGTGGAATGGTTCCATGATTTTTATATGCGAATTAAAATCTTCCACTATTAGATACCATTTATCACCAAATTCTACAGCTCCAATGTCTCCAGAGAAATATATTTTACTATAAGTATCATAATAATGGAAATTACCGGGTGAGTGCATAAAGTGTGCTGGTATTGCCTTTATGAAATCTATGCTCATTCCTTCATCTGGTATATCAATTATTCTATCTTTCATC
>NZ_DBPRYF010000004.1:0-9719 GCF_059755235.1 Sulfurisphaera sp. | reverse complement strand
GCCAAAGAATCTAATTACTCCTCTATCTACAAGATCTTCAAAAGCCTTTATGGTTTCACATATTGGCACTTCTGAAGGCCAGTGCAGCAAGTATAAGTCAATGTACGTTCCTAGTCTTTTAGAACTAGCTAAGGCCGATTTTATTACGTCCTCATATTTAGCGTGATTAGGCCAGACTTTTGTGATTATGAAAAGATCGTCTCTTTTGAAATCTTTTATTGCGGTGCCAACAAGTTCCTCAGCGTGTCCATTTCCATACATTTCTGCAGTATCAATCGCAGTTATTCCAAGTTCTATAGCTTTTCTAATGGCTTTTATATCTCTCTCGTTGTTAGAGTAATCTGAAGACCAGAAACCTCCTCCCATCATCCAAGTTCCTAAAGCTAATTCAGAAATAGAGAACCACTTAAACTTCTTCATATGTTTAAGTTTTCACCAGTGTATTTAAAGAGATCAGGAGTTAGAAGCAACTTATGGAATTCTAAATAGGGATGGTTTGAATAGATTTATTTAAGTCAAAGAGTGTATAATAGTCATGAAGAATTCAATTTTTGTTGTTATCGTAGCAGTTGTTTTAGTTGCTATTGGTGCGCTTCTATTATTTCATCCGGTAGGTCATCCAGTAGGACAAGTAAGCCAAGTGGTATTTCCAGCTCAAGCTCAAGTTTCTTCCGTTTTAGGAAATGGATGGAATATAACTGGATTGTATGAAAACAACTATACAACAGCTTTGCAACAGCAATACCCTGGAGTCAAGGCTTTATATCAAGAGTACATACAAAACGGAAATCAAACAATAATACTTTCAGTTTTCAACTTAAATGGCTCATCTACACTTCAAGGGATAAAAGTCGGTAAATATCTTGTATCTGCCAATATATCTGGAAACAAAAGTGCTTTCGATTTACAGAACATCCAAAACTTAGAGGTAAAAACGCTAAAAAGTCAGAAAGGACTAACTCCAATGCTTTCACCTTTTCTTATAGCAGTGAGCAAAAATTCCATGCTTTTAAGTTTCGGTAATCAAACATCACAGAACTATACAATTTATTTTGAAACATTGATTTATAATAATTCCTATACGTCAATTGACCTTGTAAAGGCTAACGGTTCATATAACATTAGTTCATTGTTTAATTATTTACTATCAACAGCTCCTAATAACGTTACAGTAACTACGTATGACGGAGCTAAATACTTTAACTTAAGCACTTCAACCTACTATGGTAATGTTTACTATATAGTGGGAATGAAAGACCAATACTTAGTATTTATGCAAGCACAATCATCACAAGCATTTCAACTTTTTACTAAAATAATAGGTGAAGTTTAGCCCATTCTATAATTATTGATAATATTTCCAAGCTAGTTAATACAACATTGTTTTTATTCCAAACAAATAAGTTTAAGAGTTTGACCCTATCTAACTTTTAAGTGCTACTACTAAAAGCCCGAGGTTCTTTTTCTTATTTTCACGTAATTTCTGGTCTCTTTTATATCATTTAGTTGTCATAAAGGTAACAAAATACAAGGAGAAATGATCTGTCCTTTGTAGAAGGAACAAGTTATCTTAGAATAAGTATTTACTTGAACAAGCTAGTAAGGACATGCCGGATCTTCTGCTAATGGATCACCATACACAGCATAAGCTCTAGCTCTACTACCTCCACAGACACTTGTATACGCACATATTCCGCATTTTCCTTTTAGTTTCCCTGCCTTAATCATGTTTAGCAATTCTGAATGTCTATATACATCAACTATGCTATCATTTCTTACATTGCCAAGTCTTATTGGTAAAAATCCACTAGGATAAATGTCTCCATTATAACCAACAAAGAGTACTCCAGCACCATCTCTAGTAGGCATTATACTTTTGTCAATTGGTTTTTTAGCTTCTCCTAGGAGTTCTCTTAATTTTCTAATTAGCTCATTATCACTTACGTTATATTCTAATTTTGCCCTTCTAAAGAAAGGTGCTTCTACAGTTCTTACAACAAGATCATATCTTGAAGTCTCCACCAGGAAATCTACAACATCTTTGTACTTTTCTCTTGGTATATCCAACTCTACAGTCCCTCTACCTACCGGGATCAAGAAAAACACTTCCCAAACCTTAACTCCTAAATCTTTCAGCAACTTAGCTAGGTATGGTAGTTCATCATAACTCTTTTTCCACACCAAAGTGTTTACTTGAGTTTGCAAGCCGTATTTTAGTCCAAGTTTGATTCCGTTTATCGCATACTTATAATTTCCTAATCCTCTAAGCCAGTCATGAGTTTCTGGCTTATATCCGTCTAGGCTTATTGACATATAAAGAGCGCTTTCTCTTATCTTTTTCATGGTATCATCATTTAACCTAGGTGAAGGTGCGGGTGCTAGTGAAACTATTAACCCAAGGGATTTGGCATAATCCATTAAATCAAATATATCTTCTCTTGATAAGGGATCTCCACCAGTAAATACTACCACGACTTTTCCAAAAGATGCAATCTCTTCAAGGAGTTTCCTTCCTTCAGCTGTTGTTAACTCATCTGGTAGCGGTTTGTCTATTGAGCTTGCCCTGCAATGTTTGCAAGTAAGTGGGCAAGCTTTTGTTACTTCCCAAAATATTAAATGTGGGGCGTTTTCAAAGGGCATAAAGGATCATCTCCATATATGCTGTTAGACCAATAATATGCTCTTGCTCTATCTCCTCCTTTACAATATTTCTTAAATTCACACGTAGCACATTCCCCTGTTAAGTACTTATCAGTGTTTACAAAAATATCTGGAATGTTGACTATTATCTCCTTTAGTGGTTTCTCTCTAACATTACCTAGTTTGTAAAAGTCTATAAATTGGCAAGGATAGACGTCTCCGTTAGGATAAATTGAGATCATTTTTCTTCCACATCCCCCAGAATTCTCGACAAAGCGTAGATAATTCTCCATCTCTTTTTCGTCTATTGCTAACTGTTTACCAATGTATATCCCGTCGTATGGAGCTAATGTTGTTTCGATTTCGATTTGTCCTTTTAATTCTTTTGCGTAATTGATAAGCTTGTTCATGAAAATCTCGTATTGTTTTTTGTTATACATCCAATCTTTTAGTTCCTTTCCCCTTCCACTTGCAGAAATATGATAAAACGTGATTCTTTTTACCCCAAGTTTTATTGCTAGTTTGATATAATCGTCTACATTATCAATATTCTTTGACGTAATCGTAAATCTCAGACCTACATTAAGCCCAGCATCGATCGCATTTCTTATTCCTTTAACAGTGAGGTCAAAAGCACCGTTAACGCCTCTAAATTTATCGTGGAACTCTGGATAAGGACTATCCAGGCTTATTCCTATGTAAGAAAAGCCTATTTCCTTTAGTTTTTGAGCATATTTCTCACTTATTAAAGTCCCATTTGTAGAGAGTGCAAGTTTTAACCCTTTCTGAGAAGCGTAAGACGCTAAATCGAAGAAATCTCTTCTCATTAGAGGTTCTCCACCGCTCATAATAAGTAACGGAATTTTCATTTCAGCCATTTGGTCAATTAGCCTAATTCCTTCTTCCGTTGATAGACCTTCTTCACCTTCTGGAGAAGCGTTTATATAACAATGTAGACATCTCAAGTTACACTTGTAAGTCAGGTTCCATGTTATTACTGGTCTAAAAACTTGGCTAAACTTACTAGGGTTTTTTGTGTTATATTCTCCCTTTATTTGAAAAGACACAGTACCTCTTCCGGTAACCATAACACTAACAGGTATCACAAATGATAGATATAATACAAAGTTTAAATTTCCCATCCTAAATAATAAGGCAAAAAATCAATTAACATTGTTAATTATGCTTCGTACATCAGTTTATCTATACTCTCTGAGATTAGTTCCATATTTTTCCTTATTTTATCTTTAACATCTTTTACTTCTTCATCTTTTAAATCTACTAGCTTATAAGCTGACATAAATTCTATCATATTCAATAGATCGTCTAGGAACTCATATAGTTCTTGTAGCCGGACAGGATCTTTATAATCTAGTTTTACTTCTGTTTTCATATTGTATTTTATTAGAGATAATACTTGTTGTATATCGTATAAGTAACTTGGTAATACGCTTTCCATAGTATCTATTTGCTTTCTCTCTTATTTGAATTATTTTCCTTTGTCAACAATCTCTTAAAATTGAATTCTTTTTAACATATAAGGTATTATTAAAGTAAAATTTTAAAATAGTGTTTAAGTTAATAAGGTAGAAAATATGTTAACTTTAAGAGTTAATTTTAAAAAGCACTAGCAAAGACTTATAAAAATGATTTCTTTTCGATTATAATTTATGTTTATCGATCAAATATAAAAGATACAAATTAAGTAAAATGCTTACAATGTGTAATGACTTGTAAATTGAATTAGTCTATAATAGATATTGATGCATATACCCTTTTGTTCCCTTTATGGAAAACTAAAGTTGCCTCAGTTCCATTTAAACTAGCTTTTATGCTGAATCTCTTGAAATAAGGATAAAGCAAAGATGCAAGTTGTTCAACTGAAAGTGAGTTAAATGTAATTATTCCGTAGTCTAAGTAAAGTGTTAGGTCAAATTTGTATTTAGGATCAAGGATTTGGAATAGGCTTACTTCTTTTTTCTTCATAGTAAACCTCTCTCAAAGAGTTATTATAAACGTTTTTCCTAATCTTTAAGACATAAAATAATTAACATCGTTAATTTCAGTCAACTATCTTTAGCGTTACTCCGTTTCTTGAGAGAAATTTGAGACCTTTCTCAAATTCTTTATCAGCCGTAACAAACTCATCTACTCCTAAAAGTACCGCGTAAGATAAATGCAGTAAATCAAGTGTCCTTAACTTTACTTCTTTTGCAATGTTTATAGCAAAATACATTACGTTGTTTATCTCACCTAGAAAAGTCTGCTTTTGGTTTGTTACACTCTTTACTATGATATTATACTCTTTCAATAACTTTATTGCATAAGGTAAAGGATCATCATTTATGTTTCTTGATAAATAACTAACTAGTTCAACTAGTCCAAGTTCTGAAGTTACTCCTCCATCCTCTAGTTCTTTTAATGCTTTTTCTCTCCTAGGATCTTTTAATATTGGTAATAAAATAACGCTAGTATCAAAATATTTCAAAATCTGTCCCTTTCTTTCAAAAAGTCATCTAACGTTTTATCTAATAATGGAAGTTTTACTTCTTTAGACTTTTCCATTTCAATTTTCAACAAATCTACTTCCCTTAGACCTTGTGAGATAAGGAAGTTCAAAGCTTCGTTTCTTGACGAAAACAAACCAAGTTTAACCAACTCATCAACCTCTTTTATTATTTCTCTTTTTAGTCTTACAGGTATAACTTCGCTCACATGTATATCTTTTCAAGTATACTATTAAGCTTTTCTCTTTAAGTACCTAGTAGAAAGACCTAGTTTAATTCCAGTGATACCTAGTGTGTCTTTGATCAAATAAAGGAAATATAGATAAGCTAGTGGTAGAAAAAGACTTGATAACTCTAAGTTGATAAACCTAGTAAGATATGAGAGAATAAGGATTGGTGTTATGTAAACTATTTTACTATGATTATACCTTGCAGTGGAATATGCTATGCATGAGAAAAATAACGGAAACATGACACCTAGATAAAATGCGTGAGTGTAATCTCCAAGATATAAAGAAGAAAAAGTAAGCAATAACGTGGTTATGATTATCGAGAGAGAGGTAATATTGAGGGTTTTATGAACTCTTTTTCTAAATAAAAATAGGAAGTAAACAATTAAAGTAATTGGTAGAAAGAATTGAAATGCTATTGCCAATAGACTAAGTAAAAGTATAGGTATTTGGTTTTTCCCAAAGAATGGTTTCGCTCCTAAAGTTGCAGTAAAAACCCCTATATTTACACCTATGACATAAACTAAGATAGGAATTGTTAAACTCCAATAGTTTAAGAAAAGGAACCACATGACAGCTGATAGAAATGGAGATGAAAGAACTAACAAGTTTACTACAAATTTACTTCCGTAACTTTTTACGTCTTTTAACGCCAAGACTTCAGTTATTATAAGTGCTATTGATGCAAAAAACTGGAAATAGTGTGAAAGCGGGATACTTAATAGAATCAAGGAGAGAACATGTGTAGTTAAGTACTTCTTTGCAGGGAAGAATAATCTTTGTATCATCCCAAAATACAACGCATAAGCTCCTATTGTCATCAAATAAGCATGAGATAGAATTGGATAATGAAGTGATAAACCCCCTAGAAGAAACATAATTGTGGCTAAGTAAATAAAAGGTACGTTAACTCCCCAAGGCTCTTCCCGATATAACAATAAATTAATATACTTTCAACCACTATAAATGTTTTTGAGGCAAAGCTGTATGAAACTCCTCATGATGATGCGCTATGCGTGGAGAGAGGAGTTGACAGTAAAAACCTCAAATGGGAGGCTCATGGCGTTAGCCTCGACTGGGCTCCATGCGGTGTGGTTGAAGCTGATGATACCACACCTAGAGCCAACCCAGACCGTAGATTGAGAAGTAACTAGAAATGACGTGATCTGGGAAACGCTCTATTTCTTCACTCATTATATACTCATTTCTTTTTGGATAAATAAATGAGAACCTAAGATATTAGGTCTTGTTCTTTCTTCATGTAAGGAATTTGGCTAATAGTTTTATACCTTGTATTTCAAAATACTCAAGATATGAGAAAAATTGCGTCTTCTCAGCAACTTTTACAGTTGCTAGAGAGAGATAAGGCGATTATTAGAATTATGCCTTATGGTGGAAGAAGAGTAGTGAAAAAATACTGTAGCGACTGTATTGATGTCCCTAATGAATTCAAAAACATAGACGATTTACATAACTGGAGGGATTTCATTAAGTCTAAGGCGAATTATAAAATAGTAGGACGAAATTACGTAATTGATTTAATTCTAGGTAAAAATAAACTTGGTAAAGGTAACTTAAGCGTTAGAGGCAATGTTTTGACCATTTCAGCTTACAATGCAATAAACTACGTAAGTAAAAAAGTTAACAAAGATATTAACAAAATCCTTGATTATTCTCTCGTAACATTACGGGGATATGCAACTTTCATACCTAGTTTGCTAAAAGAAGGAGTTTCCCTTGCTAAAGATAATAAAATTGATGAGGCATTAAACACATTTAACAAGTTCAGATTGATTCTCTATATAGGAGAAAATGAGGCAAATTCTCCCAAAGAATTACTAAAGAAAGTATATAGAGGAAATAATCTGAAAGACGATTGGGAAAAACTATCTCCTATATGGAAAGAAATTATTTATTACTTAATAGATTCTTCATTAGGCCTTTTACCTGGTGAAAGTAAAAGAGAGATAGGAGATTTAGAACCTCTAACGACTGAAGAAGTAAACGTATCTCCAATAGATTATCCAGAATATGTAGACATTGTGAACTTGGCTCTTTCCGAGTTAAAAAAGGGAAATAACGTAGTAATAAAGGGTAGTCTAAAAACTGGTAAAAGTACTATTTCTGAGCTAGTAAAAAGAAGAGCTTTAGAATTAAAGATTCCAATAAACACAGTAGATTATCACAATATTTCTGGTGAGTATAAAAGCATACAAAAGTTATCTAATTCAAATCCTTCTCAAACACTTTTAGTTCTCACAGATGATTTATATTCACTGCTTAAAACAAAGGGATACAAGATAAACGTTGACTCAAGATTCATTTTTTCTATATCAAGAAATAAAGGATTAACTCTCAGACTTGATGATAAGATCTTTTCGATTCCAGTCCATTATATAGTAATGTATCAACAAGATAATATTGAAGACACTATAACTAACGCGTTAGAACATTTCTACAAGGATTACTGGGAATATGTATACAACGTTATTTTTGATGCTGACCCCAACAAGGTATTATGGTATTCTCCCCTATTAGCGGTTTATGAAAAATATTTCACACCAATCCCAGAGAAGATATCCATCCTACTCCTTAAAAATAGTGGAAGGAAAAACATAGAGGAGAATGACAGCATAATTAAATGGTTTTCTAGGTCTAAGACTATTTTTAGAGTTATCAAGTCGGAAGATTATGGAACAGATTCGATAGATAAAATAGATGTAGACAGACTGATTAGGGAAACAGCTTTAGACATATCTAATAGTATTACTTCAATAGACGATGTAATAGAACTATATTCCTATTTATCTGTAATAGAAAACGAAGAGAAAGTTATTATTAATCAAGAGTTAAAGAGCTATTTCGATAATAACTTAGCTTTTGCAAGGATTATCCTCCCCTATGTGGTCAATAATTTAAAGGAAAAGATAGATGTTCATAAGTACTGTGAAGATCTTCTTAATTCCTCCTTATCTCCCTATGAGTTATTAGGAAGGATAAAAATAGTTTTAATGAAAAGCAATGATGAAAACTGTACTTCAATTGCTTTAAATTACCTAACGAGTGTAGCGAAGGCCGGAAAATCAGAATGGGTGCGATTCCTATTAGATGATATTTCAGAAAACGAGTTAATTTTACAGAATAATCCTTATCAACTCTCTGTTATATTATTTAATTACTTGAAACATTCTACTGAAGAAATAGAAAAAGTGAAGAAAATTTTGGAGAAAATAGAAAATAAGACTAAGTACTCAGTTTTTGTCAAATCTTTGATCAATTACTTAGATGGAAATGCTGACAGTTTACAGTTTGAAAACCCCTTATGGGCAGTTTTAACTTATGGATTTCTCGGTATATATTCCCTATCTAACCATGACCTCTTAAAACTCGCATATGTCTATGATAAGTTTAGGAAGAGTTATTTATCAATTAAAAACAATAAAGAGATCCAGATTGATCCTAATCTTAAAGATTTCTTTCCTATAAATGGTGGAGTTTTTGATTATATTGATGAACTGAAAGATAGATTGGACGCTGGAATAGGATATACACTTCTTTTAACTCACCCAAGAGAAGAGTCAGCTAGGGCTACAATCGAACTAGTAGAGAAGCTAATTATGAATTGGTATAACAGAATTAGGAATAAGATTAAAGAGGGCAAGATTAAAGATAATGAAGCTATAGATTTACTACAAATTTATCAAATAAAATTAATGAAATCTCTAATTTCTGGTAGCAAGTATGAATATAAAACCGTCCTAAATGATATAATCGACCTAGGAGAACTAACCAAATATCTTGTAGAACAAGATGCAAAAGGCTCTTTGCTTATAGCCTCTTCTATAGCTAAGAAAATCTTAGGTATAGATCAAAAAGTTGAGACAGTAAGCGGTACTACATTAGACCTGATCATATACATGGCTTCAGAAATAATACTAGGTTCAGAAGATAAAAGTAAGTTCTTCGATTTCATCGCGGGGCAGATAAAGAACAAACAAGAAGGGATAGATAAAGCGTTAGTTGGAATTATCTCCGCTTTTATTAAAAATGATAAAAAAGAACTTGAAAAGGCTATTGATTATGCAAGGGAGAACTATTACTCTGTAATGCTTGAGATATTGACTAAACATATTAATGATAAAAGAATGTTTGTAGTGTCCTTAATACCTTATATTGGAATATGGCATTTTCTAGGAGGATAGAGTCTAAATGTCGTAATCACTCTCTATGTTTAAAAGTTTAAATCTTTTAACTATGACAAGTTCTATTATGTACGAAGAAAAAGCGGAGGCCCTTTACAAAGCGTACAGAGAGAAAAAAGTCATAGAGCCTTTTGAATTTA